>DATEXR010000093.1 GCA_035256765.1 Candidatus Deferrimicrobiaceae bacterium
CTCCGCCTACCTCGACACGCCCTGGGCGGACATCATGTTCTCGATGGACATGAGCTTCTTCCGGATGGTCCGCACGGAGCAGCTCGGGCCGGGGAGCCTCAAGGCGTTCGGCGACTTCAAGGGGATCAAGTGCTTCCTCGAAATCGACAACCACACCTATCCCCCGCCCATCCACTACGTCCGGGGGTTCGTCACGTACAACGGGCTTCCCGCCGGCCTCAAGTCCGGCTTCTGGACCGGGGCGAATTCGGGCTTCGGCGCGCTCATGCTGGCCTACTGCCTGCGGGCGTCTCCTATCTGCCTCCTGGGGTTCGACATGACCCACCTGAAGGGCAGGAGCCATTATCACAATCGCTATAGGCGCCGGCAGGCGCCACAGCAGGTGGCGCGCTTCCGCCGGGCCTTCGAGCACATCGCCCCGGCCATAAAGGCGCAAGGGGTCGAGGTTCTGAACCTCAGCGCCAGCAGCGCGATGAGATGCTTCGCCTTCAAGACCTTAGAGGAGGTCCTCAATGGGAGAGATCATCACGAGCTCAGGCTTGCCGGCGACGCCGCAGCCGAAGCCGCCGTCGCGGGAGTCCAGGGAGGAGGCGGCCCGGTCTCTGGGCCTGACGCTCCACGCGACATCCTGCCCGAAATGCGGGAGCGAGATGTTCCTGAAGCGGGCGCCGTGCTTCATGAGGAAGAAGGGATTCAGGCTGGCCGCCCGCTGCATTAGCTGCGGCCACCAGGAGGGGGTGCGGAGATGAAAGAGGGAAAGATCTGGGGCGAGACGACCGACCTGATCGAGACGCCGTTCTTCTCGATCCACTACCTGAGCGTCGAGGCCGGCGCCTTCTGCTCCGAGCACCGGCACGAGGCCAAGAAGAACATCTTCTTCGTCCTCGCCGGACGCCTCCGGATCCGGATCTGGAGGGAGGGCGGCCTCATCGACGAGATCGACCTCCTGCCCGGCCAGGAGACGGAGATCCCCGCCAGGGTCTTCCACCAGTTCAAGGCGATAGAACGGACGCTCGCGATCGAGATCTGCGAGGTCGAACTCCGCCCCGGCGACATCGAGCGGAGGACGCAGGGCGGGAGGGCCGATGCCTGAGGTCTGCCTCCAGAACAACCTGCCCTTCGTCATCGTCTCCTATTTCACGAGGGAATACCGCGCGCCGGCGCTGCGCTTGATAGACTCCTGCCGGAAGACGGGCCTCGACTTCTACGTCGTCGACGTCGAGTCGCGCAGATCCTGGCTCGAGAACGTCCGAAGGCGGCCGGCCTTCCTCTTCTCGATCTTCCCGACGACGGCCAGGGACCTCGTCTGGATCGACGCGGACGGGATGGTCAGATCATTCCCGGAGCTCTTCGGGGGCGCCCGGGCGGCCGGCTACGACCTGGCCGCGCACCGGAACTCGAAGGGCCGCTACCGCGTAGGCACCATGTGGTTCGCCAACACGGAGGCCGGCCGGGCCTTCGTCTCCCGCTGGGCCGACGCCGTGGCGAGGATGCGCGGGAAGACGGAGCAGGAGGCGCTCAACGCGCTCCTCCTTCGGCCCAGCCGCGGAGTCAAGGTGCTGGACCTCCCGGCGACCTACTGCTCGATCTTCGACAAGGCCGTGGACAAGGCGGCGGGGCCGGCCGTGATCGAGCACTTCCAGGCCTCGAGGAAGCTGAGGAGGCTCGTCCGATGAGCTGGAGGATAGAGGGCAGGGTCGAGCTCGTCAACTGTTCCCACAGGTTCGCCATCTTCGCGCGGGAGAACGGGGACACCCTGGCCCGCCATCTCGAGGGGCCGGTCTTCCCGGGAAGCCTCAACATCCGGACGAGCAGGAGAAACATAGGCGATTGGCTCGACCTCGGATTCTGGCCGAAGCAGCCCGACATTGTGATCCCCAAGGCCGAGTTCCGCGGGATGCCTGCCTGGCTCGGGGACGGGAGGGCCTGGCGCTGTACCCTCACGGCCGCCCACGCGATACCCGTCCGGTGCTTCCTCTTCCGGAGGAAGGGCTCGAGGGTCAGGACCGGGGTCATCGAGCTCCTGGCGCCGATCGGCCTCGTCGAGAACCTGGGACTCAAGCACGGCCAGCCGGTCGTCGTGGAGGGCGAAATATGAGGATCACGGTGCTCGTATCGACCCGGAACAGGATGGCGAAGCTCATGAGGATGCTCGGGAGCCTTCCGGAAACCGCGGGCGGCATCGAGGTCAGGCCGCTCGTCGTCTGCGACGGCGACGAGGAGACCTTCCGCGCGCTCCCGGTCGGGGTCGCGAGC
>DATEXR010000094.1 GCA_035256765.1 Candidatus Deferrimicrobiaceae bacterium
TGGAGGCGAACACCTGCTCCCGCGCCTCGGCGAAGGATACGCCGTGCGCCGCCATGTGCCCCCGGATGCGCTCCAGTACGAGGAAGGCCGAGTGGCCCTCGTTCATATGGTAGACGGTCGGGGTGATCCCGAGGGCGCGCAGCGCCCGGACTCCCCCGATGCCGAGGATGATCTCCTGCCGGATCCGCATCTCCCGGTCACCGCCGTAGAGCGTTCCCGTAATCTCCCGCGCGCGGGGGGAGTTCTCCTTCACGTTGGTGTCCAGGAGGTAGAGGGGGACGCGGCCGATCTGGACCCGCCAGATCCTCGCCTGGACCTTCTCCCCCGCCAGGTCCACCTCGATCCGGAGCGACTTCCCGGCGGCGTCCCGCTCCATCGTGACGGGCATGTTGTACCAGTCGTTGTCCAGGTAGAGCTCCTGCTGCCAGCCGTCGAGGGAGAGGATCTGGCGGAAATACCCCTTCTGGTACAGAAGCCCCACGCCGACCAGCGGCAGGCCGAGGTCGGAGGCCGACTTCAGGGTGTCTCCCGAAAGGACGCCTAAGCCTCCCGAATAGATCGGGAGACCCTCGTCGATCCCGAACTCGCAGGAAAAGTACGCGGCCCGGAACTCCTTCTCCTCCCCGTGCGCCTCCCGGAACCATCCCGGCGCCTTGAGGTAGTCGACCAGGGACTGGTGGACCCTCTTGACATTGGCCACGAAGCTCTCGTCCCGGGCCGCCTCCTCCAGGTTCTCCTGGGAGAGGGAACCGAGCATGAGGACGGGGTTCTGGTATGACTTGTCCCAGAGGTCGGTATTGAGGCGGATGAACAGCTGGACAGCCTCCCAGTTCCAGGAGAACCAGAGGTTCATCGCGATCTCCTGGAGGGGTTTCAGCTCGGGCGGAAGATTCGGGCGGACGTGAAATTCCCGGATTTTCATACGGCCATCCTTTTCTGCAGGTGTACACTATTTATGACACGGGACGGAAAGACCGCAAGGAGATTCCTTCATGGATGGACCGGTTAGGAGCGGCAGGGAGGCAAGCGGGTGAACCGGATGCTTTCCCTTCTGGCATCGGGGGCCTTCCTCCTGGCGGTGGCCGTGGTTCCGGCATCCGCGGAGGAAAGGACCATTGTCGGGACGATCGTGCGACTGGACGCCGCGGATCGCACCTTGACCGTGCAGGACGGGAAGGGAGCGATGTGGAACTACAAGGTCGACGGGGACGCCGAGATTTCCCTTGCGAACCTCAAGGAAGGAGACCGGGTGTCGGTGACGATCGGCCGGGCCACGCCTCTCAACATGATCACGGCCGCGGACCGGTTACGGAAGGGGGACCGGGTCACCAAGATCCCTTTCTGAATTTATTGTGCGCCCCCGTTTGCGGGCTTCCACATGCTCCTGTGTTTTTCCTCTCTGGTTACCCTTTCTCCACCGGATCCCTTCCCCACCTCCCAGAAATTCCTTTTCGCGTAGGACGCGACCTGCCATGCGCACTCCTTCACCGCCTTGTCGACAGAACCTGAGTCCCCGCTTTCCCCTTGCGCATGGATCGATGCGATTTCCTTTCCCGCGAAGTTTACGAACGCGACTTCCGCGGTGACGGATCCCGTCCCGGGGTCTTCCTTCCCCCCGGAAGGATTTTCACGCCCCGCGGGAGGAAAGCCGGTGATCCGGTATACGATGCGCAGCTCCGGTCCGTGAACGAACGGACCTCTGTCGTACAGGTACGTCATGAGGGCCATACGAAAATCCCGGCGGACCTGGCCCGGAACGAATGTGCCGGAATCCTCCTCCAGGACCAGTACCGACGAATACCGGACGTTCGCTTCGGGGGGTTGCAAAATCACGGTTCTCCCCGTCCCGGAACATCCGCACAACGACAGGAAGAACCAGATCGTCAACCCGACCAGGCCCAGAGAAAATGCGGGTTTCCCGGGCAAACTCGCCGTGATCGCCCGCCCCGCACGCCGCGGCGAACCGTCTTCCCACCTTTTCATTCTCACGTCATGCCTCATCCGTCCCGGCCCTCCGCTTCTGGAATCTCCCACCACCATGGGTATCGGCACCGCGCCGGAAGAAGTTTACCGGTGGGTGGGAAGGAAGGCATCCCGATCGGAACGGAAAGCGGCCGGCGAGCGGGATGGGGTCGAGGCGTTTACGGCAGGGACCAGTCCTGTCCCAAGGCATCCCTCATGGAGAGGATCGGCCCGTTCTCATCCGACAAATAGAGGACGGCGCTTGTCCCCGTCTCGCCGTCCCTGCCGAACAGGCCCAGCGCCGGTTCCCCCCCGCCGGCGAGCTTGAAGTTCACCCGCGCCCGGTAATCGTTGTCCCAGAAGGCGATCCCCGGATTCCCCTCGTCGGAAAGCCCGATGACCGAACGGTAGTGGCGTTCCTTGTCCAGAAAGGAAAGGATCGGTTGCCCCTTCCCCTGCAGTTCGAACACGGCGCGGAGATCCCCGTCGGAATCGTACAGGGAGAATCTCGGATTGTTCTCCCGGATCGCCAGCAGGATGCCCACTTTTCCGTTTTCGCGTGCCACCGCGAACCGTTTCGCGCGTATTTCTTCCGGGACATCCCCGGACAGGATCCGGAAGAGGGAAAAAAGGCAAAGAACGACCACGCCGACCGCGCCCGCCAGGCTGGTCATCCGTAATTCCCGCACCTGTTTTTCCAGCTGCTGGAGGCGATGTTCCCCCTTATCGACCGCTTCTTCCGCCATCGCGCGCCCCTTTCTAAAAAAAAATCATTCCCTGCTTATTCTCCTGCGTTTCCCTTCGGTGACCTTCTCCGGTTACCTGGATTTTGGCCATGCCCTTCTTTGAAACACCTTCTGAAAGAGCCGGATGACCTTCCCTCCCCGGTCCTGTCTCTCCATCTCATCCGCTATGAGGTCCAGTCTCTCCGCCATGCCCCGAAGCTCTTTTGACTGTTCCCGGAGTTTCTTCACCCGGTCTTCGCTTTTGGGGAGGGAAACCCCGAGGATCGGCTCCCCGCTCTTTTTGGAAAGGGGGACGCTCATCAACTTCCCGGACTCTTTCTGCTCTCCCTTCACCTCTTTTCCCTGCTTTCTCCATATCCTCATCGCCTTCCTCCTATTCCCCGGCGCAACATCCCGCGGCGAACTCGGGCGTCGGGGGGACGACATTTCCCGTTTCCCCCTCTTTTTTCTCAATGATAGGTCCCTAATGGAAAGATGGCAAGGCAGTCCCCCGATAGCGCATCGATCTTTTTGCCTGTGGATGTGCACGAGGTTTCTTGCAAACCCGACAGCGAAAAATTACACTTTACCTGCTCCGGGAAGCGATGAACGTACAGGGAAAGGAAATCCGGCAGGTTGAGAATCAAGGTGCTCGGCGCATCCGGATCCGAAGTCCCGGGCCACAACTGCCCGGCATTCCTCGTCGACAGGACGTTTCTCCTCGACGCGGGAACGATCGGTCTCTCCCTGAACATCCGGGAAGAAGACAGCTTGCGGCAGATTCTCCTCACCCATGCCCATTTCGACCACATCAAGGGGATCCCGTTCCTGCTCGACAACCTGGTCATCCGGAACACGGGGAACACCATCACGGTGATGAGCGGGAAGGAGGTCATCGACGACCTGCAGAAAAACATTTTCAACGACAGGATCTGGCCGGATTTCACCAGAATTCCGTCTTCCGAACGACCCGTTCTAAAATACCGGCCCTTGAGCCCCTCGCACCCGGTGGACCTGAACGGGTACAAAGTGTTCCTGCAAAAGGTCCACCACACCGTGCCCGCCTACGGGTACGTCATCGAGAAGGGGGACGGAAAGGCGTTTGCCTATACGGGGGATACGGGGCCCACCGATCTCTTCTGGCGGGAGATGTCGGACCACGACGTGCAGTGCCTCATCGTGGAGGTTTCGTTTCCCAACCGGCTGGAGGAACTTTCCCTGAAATCGGGGCACCTCACGGCGGCCCTGCTGGAAAAAGAGATCGCGAAGATGTCCCCCTGCCCGCCACGGATTTTCGTGATGCACGTGAAGCCGCAGTATCTGGGGGAAATCGAGAAGGAGGTCCACGCGCTGCGGCACAACAGCGTGGAACTGATGAAAGAGGGAGAGATTATAACGATTTAGGGGTCAGACCGCCGGCCTTTCCGACGTGATCCTCATCAACGCCTCGTCCAGTTCCCGTATCCGGCGAGACATCCGTTTCATGATCATGAACGCGAGAGACGGGTCATCGTGGATCTTCCGGAGGAACATCTTCTTGTCCACGGTGAGCACCCGCACCTCTCCCAGCGGACGGACGGTGGCGGAACGTACATCCTTCTCGAAGAGCGCCATCTCCCCGAAGAAGTCCCCTTCGCCCAGCTCGGCGAGGCGGACCTCCTTCCCA
>DATEXR010000095.1 GCA_035256765.1 Candidatus Deferrimicrobiaceae bacterium
CTGGCGAGGGGGGAGGCGGACGCGATCGCCCGGATCCGCCAGGAAGTGTCGGAGAGCTTCCTCAAGGGGCTGGACGGAATCTCCCGGCGGATCGAGGAGAAGCTCCTCGAGATCCGCGGGGAGATGGCGCGCGAGCTGTCCGAGACCGCGGACCGGAACCTGAAAGGGTTCGACCAGGTGGCGTCGCACCTGAAGGATCTCGGGTATGCGACGGGGCAGATGGTTCTCCTCTCCCGCGACATCGGCCAGCTCAACGTGCTCCTTACCCAGCCGAAGGCGCGGGGCGCCTTCGGGGAGCTCACCCTCCAGCAGATGCTGTCCGACCTGTTCGGTTCCCACACGGAGATGTTCGATCTGCAGTACCAGATGGAGTGGGGAGAGCGGGCCGACGCGGCGATCTTCGTCCGTCCCGACCGGAGCCAGTTCGTCTGCGTCGACGCCAAGTTCCCCATGGCGAACGCCTTGCCCCTCCTGGAGGGGGAAGGGGGCGAGGCGGAGCGCAGGGAGTACGAGAAGGCCTTCGCGCGGGATGTGCTGACCCAGGCGGAGTCGATCCGCGCCAAGTACATCCGTCCCCCCGCAACGCTGGACTTCGCTTTTCTTTTCGTCCCCGCGGAGTCGGTCTATTTCCTCCTTCTCCGCAACCGTGCGCTGCACGAGCAGCTCCTGCGGCTCCAGGTGATCCCGACGTCCCCGAACAGCTTCTTCGCCTATCTGCAGGCGCTCGCGTTCGCGTTCCGCGGATTCAAGATCGAGCAGAAGACCCGGGAAATCCAGGACCTTCTGGAAAGGGTGGGAAAGGATTTCGAGCGGTTCGCCGACAACTTCCGCATTTTCGGACGGCACCTGGACAATGCCCAGTCGAAGTACATGGAGTCGGTAAGGGATATCGAGAGATTCCGGGCGCGGATCGGATCCCTGCGAAGCGGGGAGGAGAAACTCCCCGAAGGGTAACCCCGATCTTCCGGAAGCTACCTCTCCAACCGGGACTTGAGCTTCCCCCGGAGCCGAAGGACGGCCTGCGAGTGCAGCTGGCAGATCCTCGGCTCGCCCAGGGCGAAGATCGCGCCGATCTCCTTCATCGTGAGCTCTTCGTAATAGTACAGCGCGATCAGCTGCTTCTCCCGATCCGGCAGAAGGTCGATCGCCTTGCCGAGCACCTCCCTGAGGTCCCGGAGGATGCTGTCCTTCCTCTCGTCGTTCTTGGCGGCCTCGGTCAGGATCCTCTGGACGGCGGTGTTGCCCACGCTGTACTCGTCCTCGGGTTCGTCCAGCGAGAAGACGGAGAGGCCGGAAAAGAGCGCCAGCTGTTTCCGAAGCTCCGTGATCGAGATCTTCATCTCCTTCGCGACTTCCTCCTCCAGGGGAGGGCGGCCCAGGAGGGACTCGAGCCGCGCGTAGGCGTTCTCCAGCCGGTTCGCGTTCTGCCTCGCGGCGCGGGAAAACCAGTCCATCTCGCGGAGGTAGTCGAGCATGGAACCACGGATGCGGAACTCGGCGTACGTCTTGAACTTGATCCCCCGGGTGGAGTCGAACTTCACGGCGGCGTCCAGCAGTCCCACGACCCCCGAGCTCACGAGGTCATCCATCTCGACGTTCGGCGGGAGCCGGAGTTTCATGATGCTGGCATGGTATCGGATTCCCGGCAGGAATTCGTTCACCAGGGCCTCCCGGTCGGAGATAGGCGGGGGCTTCTCGGGGAGACGTTCCGTGGTTCGGAGAGCGAGGTTGCTTCCCATCGTGTCCCTCCCTTCTGTTATCTGTGCTGCGAAAAAGGGATGGACACGTAGATAGCAATACGCATGCCGCGAAGAACATTATTGTAACAATCTGGAATATATATGGTTTTTCTAAAGAAGAAAGGCGGGCGGGGGAATGCTTATGTCAAAAATTTGTCAGCGGGATCTCCTCCTGACAATTATGGGCCATTCAGCCCCTTGCGTTTGAGCATTTCGAGTAGCGTCGTCCTTTTCAGTCCGAGGAGGGTCGCCGCCTTCTTCCGGTTCCCCCCGGAAAGGGAGAGCGCCTGCCGGATGAGGCCGTTTTCGAATTCCTCCTTCGCCTTCCTGAAATCGAGCGACTCGATCCGCAGCTTCTCCCCGGCCTCCCCTGCGGATCGGTCCCCGTCCCGGACCATCGCCGGCGGGAGGTCTTTCTTCTCGAGCCAGGCGCCCCGGGACAGGATGACCAGGCGCTCCACCAGGTTCTCCAGTTCCCTCACGTTCCCGGGCCAGGCGTATCGCTTCATGGCCTCCATCGCGTCCGGCCGGAATCCCTGGACCCTTCGCCCGCCCGCCGGGGCGTATTTCCCGAGGAAATGCTCGGCCAGAACCGGGATGTCGTCCGTGCGCTCTCTCAGGGGAGGGAGGTGGATGGGGATGACGTGGAGACGGAAGTACAGGTCCTGCCGGAACCGGCGCGCGGCGATTTCCTTCTCGAGGTCCTTGTTCGTCGCCGCGATGACGCGGACGTCCACGTTCACCGGCGTTGTTCCCCCCACCGGGGTGAACGACTGTTCCTGGAGCACCCGGAGGATCTTCGCCTGGAGGGGCGGACTCATCTCCCCGATCTCGTCGAGGAAGATCGTTCCCCGATGCGCCGTTTCGAACCGGCCGGTCCTTGCGACATGGGCCCCGGTGAAGGCGCCTCGCACGTGCCCGAACAGCTCGCTTTCCAGAAGGTCGGCGGGGATGGCGGAACAGTTGACGGGGACGAGCATCCGGTCGGCCCGGCTGCTGTTGTAGTGGATGGCCCGGGCGATGAGTTCCTTCCCCGTACCGCTCTCCCCCAGGATGAGGATGGTCGAGCCGCTCCCCGCCACTTTCGTGACCAGGGACAGCACCTGGCGGATCGGCTCGCTGATCCCGATGATGTTTTCGAACTGGTAGCGCCCGATGGCCTGCTGCTTGAGATGGATGTTCTCCTTCTTCATCTCCGTCATCTCGAGTGCCCGGTCCACGAGATGGACGACTTCCACCACCTTGAACGGTTTCGTGATGTAGTGAAAGGCGCCGAGCTTCATGGCCTGGACGGCGTTCTCCACCGTGCCGTACCCCGTCATCAGGATGACCTCGCAGTGGACGAGAGCCTTTTTCGCGTGGGAAAGGACCGCGAGCCCGTCCCCTCCCGGCATGACGAGGTCCGTCAGGACGACATCGATGTCGTGCTGGTCGATTTGGTCCATCGCCTCGGCTCCGGAGCGGGCGGGGAAAACATGAAGATCCGGCCGGGAGAAGACGTTCAGAAGAAGCTCGAGGATATTTTCGTCATCTTCCGCAATCAGAAGGGATTTTTTCATCGGGGTAATTTTACCTTCCGGGGGTGGCGGGACGGAAGGCCAATCTTTCCGGGCCGGGTAAAGTTTTCCGGGAGGGTGCCGATATGATTTCTGTGCAGATGCCACACCAGGGAGTTATCCCGTGAAAAGCCCGGGTTCAGACGGGAAAAGGGGAGACGGGCCGGGTCCGGCGGGGAAGAAGTCGCCCCGCGAGAAACGGGTCGACCTCCTCAAGGGGAAGGTGGAAAAGGGGATCTTCCGCGTGAAGCCGAAGAAGGTCGCGGACAAGATGGTGGAGGACGCCGTCCGCACGATACGCTCCCGGCGAGGGTCGAGGTAGTTCCGCCGCTTTCCCCTGCATCCTGCCGACGTTTGGGATACAATCATCCGAAAAGGGAATCGGGAAAGAGAAGGGGTGCGCACCGCTTTCGAGAAGGTTCTCCGGCAGGCGATCGACGACCTTCCCGGGATGTTCCGCGAAGCGCTCCGGAACGTGGCGATCGTGGTGGAGGAGCGCCCCCCGGACTGGCTTCTCGAGGAACTCGACATTCCGCCGGGGGAGACGCTCTACGGGTTCTACCACGGCATTCCGCTGCCCGAACGGTCCGTTCTGGACTCCGGGAACCTGCCTGACAAGATCTCCGTCTACCGGGGGCCTCTCGAGGAGGATTTCCGCGATCGCGGGGAACTCGTCCGCCAGATCCGGATGACCCTCCTCCACGAAATCGGGCACTATTTCGGAATGGACGAGGAGGACCTGGCCCGGCTCGGCTACGAGTGAATGTGATATACCAACTAGTGTACCGTCTCGTAAATAGCTTGACGCACCGAGAGCGTCGATGCGCCGCGCCGGCGAGGCGCGCGACTGAGGCATACCGTTGAGTATGGTGAAGAAGCGCAACGAAGCTGGGGCGGATGCAGCGGCGCTCGAATGCCAAGGTATTTGCGAGACGGTGCACTAGGGGGAGCGCGGTAAACCGAACGATCGCCGCCGGCCGGAACGGAACGTGCGAACGGGGCCGGCGAAGGGAGACAGGCAATGTACCGATTGCGCCGCTCGTATCACGATGGCTTCGACCGCCCCGAACTCGTCCTGATTCACTACGCGGCCGCTCCGGAAGGTTCCCCCGAGGATGTCCTCGTCCGTTCCACCGCCGTGGTGACGCCGTCGAAGATTCCCGGAATGCGGGAGGTACACCTGTTTCTCCCCCGCCCCGGAGAGGGAGTCCGGCTCTCGGTGCGCTACGTCTTCTCGGCCGTGGGCGGCGGCAGGGAGTGGTTTTCCCCCCCGTACGAGGTGGTTCTTCCGGGACCCGTCGCCGAGGGGGACCTGGCCGAGATCGAGGGGGAGGGGAACATCGCGCCCGCGGCGGGGCGCGGGATGTTCCGGCTCGCGCTGCCCCTCCGGCCGGAGGAGCCGCGGGGAGGAACCGTCCGGTTCGGGTTCGGCGCCATGCGCAAGAAGCCGTCGGTCTCCCTGTGTCGCGCCCGGGTGCCGATCGTGGGAGGGGAAGCTCCCGTCGTGGAAATCCCCGAGGCCTTGTCCGTGCTGAAGAACCGGCCGATGCCGTTCTTCCTGTACCACGTCCCCGAGGGGGGAACCGTTCCGGTCGCGGACAAGATCAATTGCGCCCGGATCACGTTCCGGGACGAAGAGGGGGACGTCGTCTGCGCCCGCCTCTTGTGGGGAGACCGGTCCTGGGCCGCATCCAACCTCACCGTGATGGAGGTCAAGAACTTCGCTTCCGCGGAAGGAGGGGCGTCCGGGTACTTCCACGCCGTCGACTTGGAGGCGTATCGGGAAACGAGAGCGGCCGCCCTTGCCGGTCACGGCCTCCCGAGGACGTTCGAGGGATTCGTCTTCGGCCCTTCGGGAAGCGTCGTGGAATACTGCTTCCAGGTTCTTCGTCTGCGCGCGGACGGAGCCGTCGCATCCTGGATCAACGCTCCCTCCGGCGGGAACTGGTCGATCACGCTATAGCATCTCCCCCAGGGACGCGAGGAGCGTTCCGATCTCCCCATCGGTCCCCACCGTGATGCGCAGGGACCCGGCGAGACGGGGCGTGTCGAAGTATCGGACGAGGATCTTCCTGCGCTTCAATTCCTCGTAGACCGGCCGTGCGGACCTCCCCCGGAGACGTCTCGCGAGAACGAAGTTGCTCTGCGAGGGAAAAGGGGAAAACCCGAGGGCCGGGAGCGCGGCGAGGAGCGTCGCCCGGGTCTTGCGGATCTTCGCGGCGTTTTTCTCCATCCACCCGATGTCCTTCAGCGCGACCTCCCCGGCGGCGATCGCCAGGCGGCCGAGGTTGTAGGAGTCCCGCACCTTGTTCAATCCCTCGAGGATGGCGGGGTGGGCGAACCCGAGGCCGATCCGCATTCCGGCCAGGGAGAACGATTTGGAGAGCGTGCGGAGCACGATCACGTTCTTCTTCTCCCGGGCGAGGGAAAGGGCCGTCTCGTCGGCGAAGTCCGCGTACGCCTCGTCGATGACGAGCACTCCCGGCACCCGGTCGGCGAGATCGGCCAGGACGGCGGTCGGGACCGACGTTCCCGAGGGGGAATTGGGGCTGGCGACGATCGTGACCTTTGCCCGTCTTGCCGCCAGACCCGACGGAAGGGAGTAGTCCTCGGGGTAGGGAACCCCCGCGATCCTCCCCCCCTGTACCCGGATCAGCGTATCGTAGAGCGTATACGTCGGCGTGGGGCAGCACAGCGTGTCCCCCTCTCCGACGAATGCGCGGGCGATCATCGCGAGCAATTCGTCCGAGCCGTTCCCCGCGATCACCCGGGAGAGATCGAACCCGTAGGTCAGGGCGGCCTGCCTCCGAAGCCTCGTCGAGTCCGGGTCCGGATACAGCCGGAGCGAGGCGTCCGCCTCCGTCCGCACGGCCCGCAGGACCGCGGGGGAGGGAGGATACGGGTTCTCGTTCGTGTTGAGCTTGATGAACCCCCGGTCCTGGGGCTGCTCCCCGGGCAGATACCCCTCCATCCTGGCGATGTTTCTGCGGAACGGGATCTTCATCGGGCCGCTCCCTGCCGATGTCCGGGGAAGAACTTCCTGCCGAGCCTCTCCCAGGAGGGGAGCGACCTCGTGACGGTGTCGGGGGAGACGCAGTAGGCGATCCGGAAATGCCCTTCCCGCCCGAATCCGCGGCCCGGGACGACCAGGAGGTTTTCCTCCCGTGCCGCCGCGACGAACTCCATCTCGTCCGGCGAGGGCGACCGGGGAAAGAGATAGAAGGCCCCCCCCGGGGGGACGACCGGGAATCCGGCCGCCGAGAGGGTCGCGACGAGAGCATCCCGGTTCGCCTGGTACACGGAGAGGTCGGGCGCAAGGTCCTGGGCCACGGCCACGGCCCGTTGCATGAGCGAGGGGGCGTTGACGAACCCCAGCACGCGGTTGCAGAATACGCATGCTTCGGCCACCTCCGCGGCGTCCTCCGCGCGCGGGCTCACCGCGAGATACCCGATCCTCTCCCCGGGGATGTTGAGGTCCTTCGAGTGGGAGTAGGCGATGAGGGTGTTCCGCAGGGAGGCCGCGGGAGGAAAAAAGGAGAACCCGGGGTAGACGATCTTCCGGTACGGTTCGTCGGACAGGACGTAGACGGGGGCCCCCGTGCGTCTCTCCCGTTCGGCGAGCGTCGCGTCGAGCGCGACCAGGGCATCCCGCGGATAGACCGCCCCCGCAGGATTGTTCGGCGTGTTGAGGATGACGGCCTTCGTCCGGTCGGAAAGCGCGGCCCGGATCGCCCCCATGTCCAGCTGGAAGTCCTCCGCGGACTCCGCCACGACCGGGATGCCGCCGGCGTTGCGGATGTAGGAGAGATATTCCACGAAGTACGGGGCGATGACGAGCACCTCGTCTCCCGGGGAGAGGATCGCGCGAAGCGCCACGTTCAGCGCGCCCGCCGCTCCCGTGCTCATGATCACATGGTCGAGCGCGAAGGGGAGGCCGGTCGTACGATGGAGGGAGTCCGCGATCGTTTTCCGCACGTCGGGGAACCCCGCGTTCGGCATATACCGGTGCAGGTCGGGGGGCGGGAAGGACGCAAGCCGCAGGATCTCCTTCGCGAGTTCGTCGGGAGGCTCGCCGTACGGGTTTCCCAGGCTGAAATCGAAGACGTTGTCCTGCCCCTTCGCGGCCTTCAGCAGGGCGCCCTCCTCGAACATCTTCCGGATCCAGGATCCCTGCCGGATCGCATCGCGGACCCCGGGGGATATCGGCATGGCTTCTCCTCGCTGTGTCGCCCGTTCCCGGCACGGGCCGGGACAATTCACCATACGGCAACGCCTGCGGTCTTTTCAAGGAGAACGGGACGTTTCGGAGCGGACACTCCCCCCGGGAAACGCAAACGTAGTAGATTAATGGGGGGAAAGATAGGATCCGCAGGAAAAAAACCCGGGAATGGGGGAGATATGGGAAAAACGCTTCGTTTCGTTCGAGTCGTTCTTCTGCTTGCCGCGATCGCCGGGGTATCCGGCTGCGTGACCGGAAAGGTCCTCACCCTGCCGGGGGATCTCGCGCGCCACGGGCAAAAGGGACCCGCGCGGGGAACCGAGGGGCCTCCGGCGGTTGCCGTGCTCGATTTCACCTTCGCGGGCGCCCCCTCCTACGAGATCGGGCGCGATTTCGACCATGCCCGCCCGATCGTATGGAAGAGGGATCCCGGGAAGGGGATGTCGGACCTCGTGGCCGATGTCCTGAACGGGTCGGGAGTGCGCGCCGTGCGCGTATCCTCCGCGGCGGCGGTTCCCGGGGACGCGGTCGCGACGGTGTGGGGAAGCGTCGACCGGTTCCGCGTCGATGCGAGAAAAACCGGTTCCCTGAAAATGAAGGTCGAGTCGGCGGCGTCCGTATCCGTGACGGTGTACGCGTCGGGAGGGAACGCCCCGCCGGGGTGGAACAGCGTCGTCGGCTCCGAGAACTGGACGACGGAACCCCTTTTCGTCACGCCCGAGGGGGTCCAGGACGCGCTCAACGGCGCGGCCAACGCGGTGGCCCAGGAGGTGGTCCGCAGGCTGGCGGCGGCCGGCGTGATCCTGCTGCCTCCCGCACCTGCCGGCCTTCCGGGAGGAGAACCGACCGCCGGAGCGGGGAAGGAGCGAAAGTGATCGTTCGACGTCGGGATGCGTGACGGATGGGCTTTTCCTGGACGGACCGGATGGAGGATGTTTCCGCGCAGGAGTGGGATTTCGTCCTCGGACGCTCCTTCCGTCCCACTCCCTTCCTCTCCCGCCACTTCCTCGTCCCCTGGGCGAAAACGTTCGCCGCCGGCCACCGGAAACGCGCATACCGGTGGGACCGGAACGGCGAACCCTCCGGATTCCTGTTTCTCTGCCTGTGCGAAAGCGGGAAGGGATGGGAATTTCTCGGGGGAGAGCAGGTCTCCGACTCGCTGGACGCCCTCGTGGTGTCCGGCCGGGAGACGGAGTTCTGGTCCGAATTCCTCCTCTCTTCGCGGGATCTTTTTTCGGCCGGCCCCCTCTTCCTGCCGAATCTTGTCGAGGAATCCCCCTCGATCTCTTGCCTCCCCCGGGTGTGCGCAGATCTCGGCTTCTCCTTTCTCCGGGAGGAGATGGACCAATCCCCGTTTATCCCTCTTCCCTCCTCCTTCGAAGAATACCTTCTGGCCCTGGGGAAGAAGGAGCGGCACGAACTGCGAAGGAAGATCCGGAAAGCGGAGGAGACGACGCCGGGGTTGTCCTTCCGCGTGACCCGGACGAGGGAGGAGTTCGAACGGGACTTTCCGTCGTTTCTCTCCCTTCACCGGAAGAGCTCCTCGGACAAAGCGGTGTTCATGGACGACCGGATGGAGGGGTTCTTCCGCGAGATGGCCGAAGGGTTCCTGTCCGCCGATCGTCTGCGTCTCGCGTTCCTCTCCGGGAAAAGCGGAGATCTGGCGTCCGCGTTCCAGATCGGGTGGAACGGCGCCCTCCTCCTCTACAATTCCGGGTACGACCCGGATCACCGGGAGGCAAGTCCCGGGATGGTGCTCCTGGCCCGCTGCATCGAGGACGGGATCCGGAACGGATTCCGGGAATACGATTTCCTCCGCGGGAGGGAACGGTACAAGTACGACCTCGGCGGGAGGAACCGGTCCGTCTACAGGGGGATCGTCCGCGTTTCGTGAGACACGTCCTCTTCTCCTATCATACCTGTCCCCTGGAAGAGCCCGGCACCGGCCTGGCGGGCGGGATGAACGTCTTTCTGCGCGGTCTCCTTCCCGGCCTCGCCCGGCACGGGATCGAAACGGACGTCCTGACGAGGGGGAGGGGGGACGCGGTGGAGATCACCCGGCCTTATGAGGGGGTCCGCGTGGTCCACATCCCGTGCGGCTTTCCGGAGCCGGCCACCCGGGAGGCGGCATTCCGGGCGCTCCCCCGGTTCATCGAAAATGCCCGGGAGATTCTCCGGGCCCGGCGGACGCCCCCCGACGCGCTGTCGGCGCACTACTGGATGTCGGGTGTGGCGGCCAAAGACGCGGGAACGGGGGAGCGCTCGCCGGGCCTGGTGTTCGCGTTCCACACCGTGGAGGCCCGCAAGCCGAAGCCCCCGGGATACCGGCCCGACGCGCTCTCGGTCGCGAGGAGGGCCGCCGAGGGACGGCTCGCCCGGCAGGCTTGCCGGGTGGTGTTCCTGTCGGACCACGATTTCGAGGCGACGAAGGTCTCCCTTCCCGAGGTGGCCGGCAAAGGGGTGGTGATCATGCCGGGGGTGGAAGACTCGTTTCGCCGGCCGCCTCCGAAGGAAGAGGGGAGGAGGGCGTACGGCATCCCTCCCGGCGCATTTCTCTTCCTGCTCGCCGCACGCTCCGACCCGGGGAAGAAGATCCCCGCCGCGATCGAGGCGTTTCTCGCCCAGCGAGAGAAGGGGGGCGGGGAGGCGGTTCTGCTCGTCGCCGGGCAGAGACCCCGCGAGGGCGATGCTCCCGGGGGGGTGATCTTCGCCGGCCCGGTTCCCCACGCGAGGATGCCCGCCTTGTTTTCCGCGGCGGACGCGGTGCTTGGCCCCTCGGAGTACGAATCCTTCGGCCTCGTCCCCCTGGAGGCGATGGCCGCCGGGGTGCCCGTGATCGTTCCCCGCGACGGCTACTGGGGGGAAACGGTCCTCCGCGAGGGGGGAGGGGCGGCATATGCGCCGGGAAGCCCTGCGGGGCTCGCCGAGGCGATGGAGCGGATCCGGAGGGACGGCGGTGCAAGGGCGCGGATGGCGAGGGAGGGGAAGAAGGTCGCGGCGCGGTTCACGTGGGAGAGGTGCACGGAGTCGTGGGCGCGACTTCTTTCGTCCTCCGCCACGCGCGATAATCGGCGATGAACTCCTCCAGCTCCCGCCTCGCGTCGTCGTCCGTCATCTGCACCGCCGGGTGCTTCATGTAGTAGGCGGAGGGGGCCGTGAGCGGTCCCGCGAGCCCCATCTCCCGGCCGAGCCGGCAGAACCGGATGGCGTCGACACCGACGCCGGCGCTGTTCGGGGAGTCGGTCACCGAGAGCCGGAGTTCCACCTCGATCGGAAGACCCCCGAACCCTTCCCCCTCGATCCGCAGAAAACACAGCTTGTTGTCCTTCTGCCAGGGGACGTAGTCCGAAGGGCCGATGTGGATCTGGTCCTCCGCGATCCGGTGGGTGAGCACCGAGGTCACCGCCTCGGTCTTCGAGATCTTCTTGGACTTGAGCCGGTTCCGGCTCAGCATGTTCAGGAAATCGGTGTTCCCGCCCGTGTTCAGCTGGTAGGATCTGCGGACCTGGATTCCCCGTTCCGAGAAGAGGCGGGCGAGGGCCCGGTGGACGATCGTGGCGCCGAGCTGCGACTTGATATCGTCCCCGATGATCGGAATCCCGCGGCTCCGGAACCTGGCGGCCCACTCCGGGTCGGAGGCGATGAACACCGGGATGCAGTTCACCATGCTTACGCCCGCGGAAAGGCAGATCTCCGCGTAGAACTTCGTGGCCTCGTCCGATCCGACGGGAAGGTAGTTGACCAGGATTTCCGCGCCCGAATCCCGAAGGACCGCCTCCACATCGCACGGAGCCTCCTTCGAAGGGACGAAGGTCCGGTCCTCGGGGTACTCCTGCATGTGGGCGGCGACGCCGTCCAGAACCGGCCCCATCCGCACGATGGGCCCGCCGTCGGGGATTTCATCGACGAATTTCGGGGTGCAGTTCGGCGGGGAGAAGATCGCCCTTCCCACGGGGAGGCCCACCTTCCTTCGATCGACATCGAAGGCGGCGACGACCTCGATGTCCCCGGGCCGGTAACCGCCGATATCCAGGTTGATCAGGCCGGCGATGTCGGTCCCGGGGGACTCTCCCGCGTTCCGGTAATACTCGATCCCCTGCAGCAGCGCGCTTGCACAGTTCCCGACGCCGGCCACAGCCACGCGAATCCTATGCATTTCCCCCGCTCCCTCGGTTGGTTTCTTTTCTTGCGCGCTTCTTCGATTCCCCGGACGCGGAATCGGTTTCACCGGAAAGAGGAAGGATCTCCCCGCACTTCCAGCAGCGCGGGGGGATATCCCGCACCATCCGCCGCTCCTCCGACACGAAATTCTGCGACGAACAGGCGGGGCAGTCCAGGATCATGCGCGCCATTTTACCCTTTTTCCTGACCGTTTGACAAAATCGAATCCACGCATATAAGATGTGCCCATGCAAATCGAAAAGGGAATCGACAAGGAAGAAAAGAAGATCTGCGTGATGATCCTCGACAAGCCGGGGTACATGGGCAAGGTCGCCACGGCCATCGGGAAAGCGGGCGGGAGCATGGGCGACATCAAGCTCGTCAGCTTCGGCCTCGAGTACAACACCCGCGACATCACCGTGTTCGTGGACGACGAGGCCCACCTCGAGGCGGTTCTCGAGGAGGTCGGAAAGGTCGAAGGCGCCATCATCTCCGACATCATCGACCCCGTCCTCGAGTTGCACCGCGGCGGGAAGATCCGCGTCAAGGCGACCATGGAGATCGAAGGCATATCGACGATCCGGAAGATCTACACCCCCGGCGTCGCGAAGGTGTGCAAGGTCATCCGCGAAAACCCCCAGAAGGCCTACGATTACACGGCGATCTACAATACGGTCGCGATCGTCACCAACGGGACGGCCATCCTCGGACTCGGGGACATCGGGGCGGTGGCGGGGATGCCCGTCATGGAAGGGAAGGCGGCCCTGTTCGACGTGCTCGTCGGAGTGAACGGCGTTCCGATCCTCATCCAGTCGAAGGACCCGGAGGAGATCATCCGGACCGTCGCGGCCATCGCCCCCACGTTCGGCGCCATCAAGCTCGAGGACATCAAGGCGCCCGAGTGCTTCGAGGTCGAGGACCGGCTTTCCGCGATGCTCGACATTCCGGTGATGCACGACGACCAGCACGGCACGTCGGTCGTCGTCCTGGCGGCCCTTCTCAACGCAAGCAAATACGTCGGGATGATGGTCAAGAACGACATCGTCGGGCTGGTGGGCCTCGGCGCGGCGGGGATGGGGATCTCGAAGCTTCTCAAGGCGTACGGGGTCCGGAAGCTGCTGGGGACCGACATCAACCAGACGGCGATCGATATCTTCGCGAAGGTCGGGGGGATGCCGGTATCGCTTCCGGAGGTCATGAGCCAGTCCGACATCGTCATCTGCACGACCGGCGTGGCGGGCCTCATCAAGAAGGAAATGGTCAAGAAGGGGCAGGTGATCCTGGCCCTGACCAACCCCAGCCCGGAGATATCCACCGAGGACGCGCGCGCGGGGGGCGCGGCGTTCGCGGCCGACGGACGGGGGGTGAACAACGCCCTTGCCTTCCCCGGCGTGTTCCGGGGAGCGCTCGACGCGAGGGCCCGCAAGATCAACAACCGGATGAAGATCGCGGCGGCCAAGGTCATCGGATCGTTCGCCACCGAGGGGGAACTGGTCCCGTCCATCCTGGACATGGAGATGCACCGGGCGGTTGCCGAAGCCGTGCAGCGGGCGGCGTTCGAATCCGGAGTGGCCAGAACGACCGGGGAGGAGCTGGAGGAGACGTAAGCCCCGAGGAGAAGGGGATGATTCTCGGCAATTTCCGCATGGTCCCCCTCGGCAAGGGGGAGTTCCAGGGGCGTTGATGGATGCCTCCTGGGTCCGGGGCGTCTCGTTCGTCCTGTTCGCCTATTTCCTGGGATCGGTTCCCTTCGGGGTCCTCGTGGCCCGACTGTTCGACCGGAGCATCGATCTCCGGTCGGTCGGTTCGGGAAACATCGGGGCGACGAACGTGGCGCGCGCCGCCGGGAAGGCGGCGGGAATCCTGACCCTTCTCCTGGACGCGGGAAAAGGGATCTTCGCCATGGCCCTCGCGAACATCTTCGTCGGGGAGCAGACGGACCTGTGGCTCGCCCTCGTGGGGGGCGCCTCGTTCCTGGGCCACGTGTTCCCGGTCTACCTTACGTTCCGGGGAGGAAAGGGAGCGGCCACCGCGCTGGGGATCGTCCTGTTCCTCTCCCCGGTCACCGCGTTCATCCTCGTCGTTCTCTTCTCCCTCGTGGTCTACTTCACCCGCTACGTCTCCCTCGGATCCCTGTCCGCGGCCGTGGCGCTTCCGCCGATGATGGCGCTCTTTGCCACGTCCCGCCACTACGTGACGCTCTCCCTCGGGATGATGTTCCTCGTTCTCTTCACCCACCGGGAGAACATCCGGCGGCTGCTGGCGGGGCAGGAAACGAAGATCGGCGCCCCGAAGGGCGACCCCGCGGGGGACGACTCGTAAGACCTAAAGCTTTTTCAGGACCCTCCCGCGGTCGCGCTCCCGTTTCTTCTTCCGGTGGCCTTCCCCCTTCTTCCCTTTCCTTGTTTCTTCGTCTTCCTCCTCGTCGACGGCCCCCTTCCTTCCTTCCCGTTGAACAGCGGCGAGCCGGTCGGAGAACTCCTCACAGGAAACCACGGTCACATTGCGCGACGGTAAGGTGCCTCCCAGGCCCCGGTCGGACGTTACGACGACCGTGCCGGATGCCGCCCCCCGGGAGAGGTCCCGGATCACGTCGTCGGCCGTTTCGGAGCGCGAGGAGAAGAGCGCGATCCCTCCCGGGAAGGCGTGACGGGTCCGACCCGGGGTCCCCGCCCCCCGGGCGTCGAACACGACCGTCAGGCGGAATCCCTTCCCCCTCGCGTATCCCGAAAGAAGAGCGCACAGCTCCGCGCGACCCTCCGGGCCGGCGGGGTCCTCCGAGAGGAAAACGGCCCCCGAGCGGGCGAGGTTGTACCCGTCCACGATGAGATGAGAGCCCATGGGCTTCCTTTCCGGTCCCCCTATTTCCCGAAGTCCACCTTGGGGACCTCTTTCGCCCCCGCTTCCGCCTCGAAGAAGGGCCTGTCCCGGTATCCGGCGAACCCGGCGACCACGCTGCCGGGGAAAACCCGGATCGCGGTGTTGTACGTCCGGACCGCCTCGTTGTAGCGCATCCGCTCGACCGCGATCCGGTTCTCGGCGCCGGCGAGTTCGTCCATCAGGCGGGCGAAGGTCTGGTCGGCCTTGAGCTGCGGGTAGTTTTCCACCACCAGGAGGAGGCGGGAGAGTGCGGAGGAGACCTCCGCGTTGGCCGCCATCGTCTCCGCCGGGGTCTGCGCCCCGGCGAGCCTGGCCCTTGCCGCCGCCACATATTCGAAGATCTCCCTCTCGTGGGCCGCATATCCCTTCACCGTCCGGACGAGGTTCGGGATGAGGTCGGCCCTCCGCTGGAGGACGTTCTGCACCTGGCTCCATTTCTCGTTCACCGCGATATCCTTCCGCACGATGGAGTTGTACATGCTGACCCCTGTCGCGAGCAGAAGGGCCGCCACTACCGCTACGACCGCTACGACGAACACGATCTTCTTCATCGTCTCCCTCCCCGGTTTCTACCAGCCGCCGCCGGCGCCTCCTCCTCCCGAAAAGCCTCCTCCGAAGCCCCCGAATCCGCCGCCTCCGAACCCTCCCCCGCCGAATCCCCAGCCGGAACCCGCAAGTCCTCCGGGCCCGCCCCACCCACTCGATCCATTTTTGGTATTCCTGAGCACCAAAGAAAAAACGAGAAGCAGAAACAAGATGATGAGCGCGATGACGACCGATCCATCGTCTGATACCGAAGGCGGTCCCGGAGGCGTGCCCCCCCCTCCGCCGAGAACGGTTCCGATCCCCTCCACGCCACGATACACTCCTTCCCCGTACTTTTTTTCCCGGAAGAGGGGAAGGATGATTCGGTCGCGGATCTCTCCCACTTTTCCGTCGGGCAGCACGGCCTCTACGCCGTACCCTGTCGCGATCCACATCTTCCGGTCGTCCACGGCGACGAGGACGAGGACGCCGTTGTCCTTCCCCTTCTTCCCGATCTTCCAGCGGTCGAATACGTTCTGCGCATATGCCTGCGCGGGGAGGGGTGCGGTGCTCCGAACGGTCAGGACCGCGACCTCTGCGGTCGTCTTCCGCTCGATGTCGCGGCACAGTTCCTCGGTCTGGCCGGCCCAGTTCCCCAGGACCCCCGCCGTGTCGGTGACGTATCCCCGGTATGCCGGTATCGGGGGTTCGGAAGCGGCGGGAAGCCCCGCCGGGAGCAGAAGGAGGATCAGGGCCAGGTGCAGGACGGCGGTCCCATCACGGAGGATCGGGGCCCTGGAGGCCATCTACGGGGTGTTCGCCGGGGGGAGGCTGTCGGGCAGCGAGGCCAGCCTCCCGACCTCCTGCAGGTACTCGAAGAAGATCTCCTCCGCGCGGGCGGGCGCGAGTTCTCCGGCTTTTCTCGCGGCGACCGCCTCCCGCAAGAAAGGAAGGCGGACCTCGAACCGTTTCTCGATTCCGTCGAGGATCTCCTCCTTCCGGTGCGGTGCCCGGGGGTCCAAGGCGAGCAGCAACCCCCGCGACACGGCCACGATGGGCCCCACCGTGGAAAGGATCAGCCGGGAGATCTCCCGCTTCCGGGACGTGGCCAGGTACATCCGCCCCAGGGAGAGCCATTTCCCCTTCAGTTCGAACTCGATCTGGTGTCTGAGGTTCTCCGCGGAGATCGCGAGGTCCGCGACGACGTCGGTGCCGGAGAGCACCTTTCGCCTTTCGGCCAGTCCGAGATATTCCAGGGGAAAAACGTCGGTCGAACCGCGGAAGAAAGTCTCCGTGACGAGGGGCGGCGTCGGGATTCCCTGCCGGGCGTACCGGTGGGCGATCCGGCGGAAATTCTCGAGCGCCTCTTCCCGGAGAGTGCGGACGACGACCAGCAGCGAAATCTCTTTCCCGGGAGCGGGGTCGTCCGAGGCGTGACTTCCGTAAAGGAGGAGGGAGACGAGGTCCTCCCCGAAGATCCTCTCCACTTCCTTCCGGTATTCATCGAGAAGGCCGCCGTTCATGGGCAACCCCCGAGGGGACGTATGCCCAATCGGTGGGCATCCGCTGCGCATCGATTAGGCGGAAATTCTATCACCGGACGCGAGTTCGCGCCATCGCTCTTTCGGGGGAATGGGAGAAACCGACCGAAACGGATAAGGATTTTCCTCTGCGGGGGCATGGACCGCACATCGTTCGGGGCATTGGTACGCCTATTGCTCCTGTCCATCGCCGGGGAGGTGAACCATGAAGAAGATCGAGGCCATTATCAAGCCGTTCAAGCTCGATGAGGTCAAGGAGGCTTTAAACGACATCGGCATCCAGGGGATCACCGTTTCCGAAGTGAAGGGATTCGGGCGCCAGAAGGGGCACACCGAGCTCTACCGGGGGGCGGAGTACGTGGTCGACTTCCTCCCCAAGATCAAGCTCGAGGTGATCGTGCCCGACGACCTGGTTCCGCAGGTCGTGGAGACGGTGGAGAAGTCCGCGCGGACGGGCCGGATCGGAGACGGGAAGATCTTCGTGACGAACGTGGAGGAAGTGGTGAGGATCCGGACGGGCGAGCGCGGAAAGGATGCGATCTGATCGGACGGCAAACCGCGTACCCATACCAAGGAGGAAGACATGACCCCGAAAGAAGCGCTGGAATTCGCCAAGAGCAAGAAGATCGAGATGGTGGACCTGAAGTTCATGGATTTCGTGGGGACCTGGCAGCACTTCGCCGTTCCCATCTATGAGCTGCAGGAGGACAACTTCGAGGAAGGGTTCGGATTCGACGGATCGAGCATCCGCGGGTGGCAGCCGATCCACGCCTCCGACATGCTCGTCATCCCCGACGCCGCCACCGCCATTCCCGATCCGTTCATCGCGCGGCCGACGCTGTCCCTCATCTGCAACATCGTCGATCCGATCACGAAGGAGGCCTACTCGCGCGACCCGCGCAATATCGCGCGGAAAGCCGAGGCGCACCTGAAATCCACCGGGATCGCCGACGCCGCGTTCTTCGGCCCGGAAGCCGAGTTCTTCATCTTCGACGACATCCGGTACGCCACGGGATCCAACTTCGGGTACTACTATATCGACTCCGAGGAAGGGGTATGGAACACCGGGCGGGAGGAGAAGCCCAACCTGGGCTACAAGCCGCGCCACAAGGAGGGGTACTTCCCCGTCCCCCCCACCGACTCCCTCCATGACGTGCGCGACGAGATGGTGCGGGTGATGGAGTCCGTCGGGCTCAAGATCGAGGCCCAGCACCACGAGGTCGCCACGGCCGGCCAGGCGGAGATCGATCTCCGGTTCGACACGCTGGTGAAGTGCGCCGACGCGCTGCAGTGGTACAAGCACATCTGCAAGAACGTGGCGAGGAAATTCGGCAAGACCGTCACCTTCATGCCCAAGCCTCTCTTCGCGGACAACGGGAGCGGGATGCACACGCACCAGTCCCTGTGGAAAGGGGGGAAGCCCCTCTTCGCCGGGGAGGAGTACGGGGGGCTGTCCAAGATGGCCCTTCACTACATCGGCGGGATCCTGAAGCATGCGTCCGCCATATGCGCCTTCTCCAACCCGACGATGAACTCCTACAAGAGGCTCGTTCCCGGGTTCGAGGCGCCGGTGAACCTGGCGTACTCGAGCCGGAACCGGTCCGCCGCCGTCCGGATCCCGATGTATTCGGCCTCCCCGAAGGCGAAGCGGCTCGAGTTCCGGACGCCCGACCCGTCCTGCAACGGGTACATCGCCTTCGCCGCGATGCTCATGGCCGGGCTGGACGGCGTCCAGAACAAGATCCACCCCGGGGAGCCGCTGGACAAGGACATCTACGCCCTCTCCCCGGAGGAGCTCGCCGGCGTCCCGACCACGCCCGGGTCGCTCGAGGAGTCGCTCAGGGCCCTGGAATCGGACCACGACTTCCTGTTCAAGGGCGATGTGTTCACCGCCGACGTGGTCGAGAAGTGGATCGAGTACAAGATGGACGCCGAGGTCAACCCGACCAAGATGCGGCCGCACCCGTACGAGTTCTTCCTCTACTTCGACTGCTGACGCCCTCTTGCCGGGGCGGGAGTGGGGCCCCTTGCGGGGGGCCCCACTTGGCCCTTTTTTTCCCGGATCGTTGGGAATATCCTATTGCGCATGCGAACAGCCCCGTTGATCCTCGCCGTCCTCCTCCTGGTTCCGGCTGCCGCCATCGGCGGCGCGGCGGGTCCGGAGAGCGGCGACCTCCCGGTTCCACCTTCCGTTTCCCTCTTCGAAGCGGTGCGGCACGCCCTGGCCCATTCCCGGGAGGGTCGCATCGCCGACCGGGACGTGCGGGTCGCGGAGGAGGGGAGGGTAAGAGCCGGCGCCCCCCGGCTACCCCGGGTCGATGCGAGCTCCGATCTGACCACCTTCTCCGAACCTCCGGCCGTGTTCATCCAGGGGAGAGAGACCCAGACCATGGAGCGCTCGGTCCTGCGGGCACGTCTCACCGTCGATCAGACGATCTACGATTTCGGGAAGACCGGCGCCGGGGTGTCCCGGGCGGAGGCGAGGCTTGACGCCGCGGAGAGGAGGGCCTTCCTTGCCCGGGAGCGGATCGCCTTCGAGGTGATCGCCGCGTTCCTGTCCGCCCGGCGCGCGGAGCAACTCCGGAACGTCGCGGAGGAGTCGCTCCGGGCGGCGAGGGAACACCGGAAGGTGGCCGGGGACCTCTACGAACTCGGGGTGGTGGCCCGCAACGACGTGCTGGCCGCCGACGTGCTGGTCGCCAACGAGGAGGCCGCGCTGAT
>DATEXR010000096.1 GCA_035256765.1 Candidatus Deferrimicrobiaceae bacterium
GACTACCCGAACCAGATCAACAACTCCCTGGTCTTCCCGGGGATCTTCCGCGGGGCGCTCGACTCGCGTGCCTCCTGCATCAACGAGGAGATGAAGCTGGCGGCCGCGCACGCCATCGCCTCCTGCGTGGGGAAAGATGAGCTCTCCGAAGACTACATCATACCGTCGATGTTCAACCGGAAGGTCGCGCTGGCCGTCGCGCACGAGGTTTCGCGGGCGGCGCATCGCACCAAGGTCGCCCGCCGGGTCTCCCGGGCGTACTCGGAAATCCACCTCGCGTAGCGGAGGCGGGATGGTCAACCCTCTGATATTCCGGGAATACGACATCCGGGGAAGGGTGGGGGAGGACCTGACCCCCGAGACGGTGGTCTCCATCGGGAAGGGGTTCGGCACCTACGCCGCCCGGGAGGGAGGGAAGTCCCTCATGGTGGGTCGGGACTGCCGGCTCTCTTCCCCCTCCTTCCGGGACGCCCTGGTCGAGGGGATCCTGTCCGCGGGCATGAACGTCGTGGACGTGGGGATCTGTCCCACCCCCCTCCTGTACTTTTCCATCCTGCGGTTCGGAGCCGACGGGGGGGTGATGGTCACGGGGAGCCACAACCCCCCCGAGTTCAACGGATTCAAACTATGCGTGGGCCCGGTGACCCTCTACGGCGACAAGATCCGGGAGATCCGGCGGATCATCGAGAGGAGAGACTTCGTCTCGGGGAAGGGAAAGGAAAGCCGCCGGAACGTGGTGCCGGACTACCGGGAGTACGTGGTCTCGAACATCTCCATCCCGCGCAGGCTGAAGGTGGTGGTGGATGCGGGAAACGGGACGGCGGGCCCGGTGGCGCCCCCTCTTTTCCGCGAGCTGGGAGTGGACGTGGTGGAGCTTTTCTGCGAGATGGACGGGAGGTTCCCCAACCATTTTCCCGACCCGACCGTTCCGGAGAACCTTGCGTCCCTGATCCGCGTGGTTCGGGAAACCCGCGCGGACGTGGGGGTCGCCTACGACGGAGACGCGGACCGGATCGGCGCAGTGGACGACAGGGGGGAAGTCCTGTTCGGGGATTCCCTGCTGACCCTGTTCGCGCGGGAGATCCTGCGGAGAAAGCCGGGCGCGACCATCATCTCGGAGGTGAAGGCATCGCAGAACCTGTACGATGACATCGTCCGGCACGGCGGCAAGCCCGTGATGTGGAAGGCAGGGCACTCCCTCATCAAGAAAAAAATGCGGGAGGAGTCGGCGGAAGTGGCCGGCGAGATGAGCGGCCACATCTTCTTCGCGGACCGGTACCTCGGGTTCGATGATGCGATCTACGCCTCGGCGAGGCTCTTCGAGATCATCGCGGGTTCCGATCGTCCGCTGAGCGAAATGCTCTCCGACCTCCCGCCCGTCGTGTCGACCCCCGAGATCCGGGTGGAGTGCCCCGACGAGATCAAGTTCCGGGTTGCGGAGAGGGTGGCGGAGATCGTCCGGCCGCAGGCCCGGGAGGTGATCGGCCTGGACGGCGTGAGAGCGGTTTTCGACGGGGGGTGGGGTCTCGTTCGTGCGTCGAACACCCAACCCGTGCTCGTCCTGCGGTTCGAGGGAAAGGACCGGGAGACGGTGGAGCGGATCCGCGCCGTGATGGAGAAGGCCGTGGAAACGGCCAGGGCCGGAATCCCGTGACGGTTTTCAAGGCGATTCTTCTGGGAATCCTTCAGGGGGCCACGGAGTTCCTGCCGGTGAGCAGCTCGGGGCACCTGTTGCTCGCGCAGAAGATTCTCGGGATCACGGAACGCGAACTGGCGTTCGACATCCTTCTCCACCTGAGCACGCTGCTTGCCGTTCTCCTCTTCCTGAGGCGGGAAATCTCCGACATCCTCGGATCCTTATTCCGGCGGTATCCGGAACTCCGGCTGGACGCGTGGGGGCGTCGGGACCTGTTGTTGCTGATCGTGTCGAGCGTACCGACCGCCGTCATCGGGTACTCCTTCCACGACGCGGTCGAGACGGGAGTCACCTTCCGGGGGGTGGGGGTCCGCTATCTGATCCTCACGACCTTCCTTCTGGTGAGCAACCTCCGGTTCCGGCACAAGGTGGACCCCGACCGGATCAATCTCTGGGAGGCGCTGGCCATCGGGATCATGCAGGGGGCCGCCGTATTTCCGGGTCTGTCACGCTCCGGGTCGACGATATCGCTTGCGCTGGTGCTGGGAATCGGGGCGTCCCGCAGCGCGAAATATTCCTTCTTCATCTCCCTGCCGGCTATTTTCGGCGCCGCGACTCTCCATCTCTACCGGGGGGTGTCGGAACTTCCCCCCGTGCTTCCCTGTGTCCTGGGGTTCCTCTTTGCGTTTGTCGTGGGGTACATCGCGCTGCTGTTCGTCGAACGCCTCGTCCTCCGGGGGAGGTTTCTCTGGTTTGCGCCCTACACGTTCCTGCTCGCGTTGCTCTCCTTCGTCCTGTACGCGCAGGGGTAGCGTTCGCCCGGTCCGCCCCAGTGCACCGTCTCGCAAATACCTTGGCATTCGAGCGCCGCTGCATCCGCTCCAGCTTCGTTGCGCTTCTTCACCATACTCAACGGTATGCCTCAGTCGCGCGCCTTGCCGGCGCGGCGCATCGACGCTCTCGGTGCGACACCGTATTTATGAAGCGGAGTACTGAGCTTCTGGCATCCGGGGGTACGGTCGAAATGGCCCGGGTCGTCCTCGACACCGGGGCGGATGCGGTGTACGTCGGCGCGAAGGGATGGAGCCGCCGCCGGGCGCAGTACGAAATGGACGACGACGAGGTGATCGCCTCCGCGCGATATGCCCGATCCCGGGGGAAGATCCTGCGCGTGGCCTTCAACACCCTTCCCGCGTCGGGCGAGATCCCCCTTCTGCTCGCGAAAGCCGCGAAGTTCGTCCGGGAGGGGGTTCGCGACTTCATCCTCACGGACGTCGGGGCGATGAGGGCCCTCAAGGACCGGTTCCCGGAGGCGGTGATCCACGCGAGTATCGGGTGCACCATCGTCAACGCCGAGGACGCGCGGTTCTACAAGGAGGCCGGCGCGACCCAGGTCGTGACCGAGTGCCGGATGGACCGGGAGGAGATGCGGAAGATCCGGGAGGAGGTGGGGGTCGGGGTCGAGGTCCTCGTGCACGCCACCACCTGCTACACCTACCTCGGCCGCTGCACGATGAGCAGCTACACCCGCCAGGAATGGCGGTTCGACGAGGAGGGAAAGAACCACTTCCTCGGATCCCCCAACCGGGGAGGGCTGTGCTACCGGGTCTGCCTGACCGAGTGGGACCAGATCGGGGAAGACGGATCCGTGGAGGCCGGCCGGGTCGTGCTGCCCAACCTCGCGTACTTCCTGGTCGACGACATCCCCGACCTGATCGACCTGGGGGTCACCACGATCAAGATCCAGGGGCGCGAGTACTCCGTCCCCCTCGTGGGGAGGATGGTCCGGTTCTACCGCGATCTCATCGACTCGTACCTGCGCGACCGGGCATCGTTCCGGATGGAGCCGTGGAAGGAGCGGATGGCGGAGATCGTCTCCGCGCGCGACTTCGAGCGGCGCGATAAGACGGCCGCCCTCATCTCCGAATCGGGCCTTCCGTCGTAGCCGGTTCAGTGGCTCATGTCGCCCTCACGGAAGTAGTCCAAGAGGGCCCGCTCCACCACCAGGTCCGGCGACACCTTCCATTCCCGGCAGAACTCCGACAGTTTCGCGCAAAGTTCGGCGGGCAGTGTGACGGTGACCTGCTCCCGGCCGCGCTCCCCCTTTCCCGGCCCTTCCGGTTCGCTCATCGTTCCTCCCCCCTAGTGCACCGTCTCGCAAATACCTTGGCATTCGAGCGCCGCTGCATCCGCTCCCGCTTCGTTGCGCTTCTTCACCATACTCAACGGTATGCCTCAGTCGCGCGCCTTGCTGGCGCGGCGCATCGACGCTCTCGGT
>DATEXR010000097.1 GCA_035256765.1 Candidatus Deferrimicrobiaceae bacterium
ATTGGCGAGGGGCCGGGTGTTGAGCAGGTCGAGCGCGAGGCGGCGTTTCGTGTACATCCACGGGTGGTCCATGGCGTCGTAGACCAGCCCCAGGATCGCCGGCTGCCGGTTGACCAGTTCGAAGTACAGGTCCGAAAAGACTTTTTTGAAGAAGTAGGAGGAGTACTTCAGGACCTCCACATGCTTCACGGCGATCCCCTTCGCCGCGAAGGCGGCAACCAGAGCCTCCGCCGACCGGACATGTCCCGCGCCGGCCGCCGCCGAGAGGACGAACACCCCCCCCGCCTTCGACCCGCCTCCCGTCATCCGCCGAACCTCCATTCCCTATGGATTTACGGGCCGTTCCCGCCCCGGATCCCCATCCGGTCCTCCGGGTACCGGCGAACGAACTCTTTGTACTGTGACCAGAACTCGTGGAAGCCGAAGGCCTCCATTTCCGCCTCCGCCTCCGCTTCGCTCCACCCGTCGACCTCCATCCGGTAGACCGCCGCCACCACTTCCATGCGGTCCTTCCCGCGGGAGCAGTGGACGAATACGGGCTGGTTCGCCGGGTCGGTCATTAACGACAGCGCCTTCCGCACCGCCGCCGGGTCGACATTCTTCCACACATTTATGGGGATCTCGACGTATCGCATCCCTGCCGCCTCGATCGCCTCCCTCTCCCCGTGACGCGTGCGAAGGTTGATCACCGTCCTGACGCCCATCGCCTTCAGGGTGGTGTATCCTTCGGGTTCCGGCTGGGCGCCCCGAAAGATTCCGTTGGCCACGCGACCGACGTTGGTGAGTCCCGGGAGACCGAAGAGATGCTCGGAAACGCGGACATTCCCGGGGAGAAAGACGGAATTGTCCCCAACCATTACCACGCGTGAAGAGGGGTTGCCGGGAGCGGCCGCAGGGCCGGGCGACACTCCCGGCAACCCCCATGGTCCGTCCCGAGAAGGACCCCTTTCCCTTCGCGGTCAGTTCGATGACGATGGATTCCACCATCCTCTTCCCCTTATCGCCCATACGATACACGCTCCTCCGGGCGAGACAAGGAGTAAAGCGCGTATCCCTTGATCCGAACCCTCCGGCGCCCCTTCCTGCCATAGGACAACCACCGGTCCGAAAATCAGACAAACAGCGGCTCGCGTTTCGGACAGATACCGATACCGAAGGCAGGCGGACGGTATTACTATGATAGGTGTCCGCGAGGGAC
>DATEXR010000098.1 GCA_035256765.1 Candidatus Deferrimicrobiaceae bacterium
AACGGGGCACACAGATGCAGCCGCCCGCCGCAGAGGATGAAAAGTTTTAAGAACGTCCCTGTTCTTAGTCACGGGGCGCTCCGCGCGGCCCGGTCGTAGTGGGAGAACTTCATCATGTAGGTCCCCCGCCCCTGGGACAGGGATCGAAGGGACGTGACGTATCCGAACATCTCCTTGAGCGGGACGAGGGCGGAAAGGTGGCTCACCTCGTTGCGCCGATCGACCGAGGTGACCCGACCCCGCCGGGCGTTGATGTCCCCGATCACCCCTCCGAGGAATTCCTCGGGCACCGTGATGTCCACCGCCATCACCGGCTCCAGGAGGTACGGCTTCCCCTTCTCGTACGCGGAGAGGAACGCCCTCACCGCCGCCACCTTCGCCGCCTGCGGCGTAGCCGTCCCGGTGAGGAACTCCACGTGCGTCACCTCCGCCTCCACGTCGTCCACGGGGTATCCCAGGATGCCGGTGAACGCCCCCTCCCGAACGCCGGACTCCACGCCGTCGGCGACCTCCTGCGGGAGCGCAAGCATCCGGAGTCGGTCGGAGACCTTGACCCCGGACCCGCGCCGGCCGGGGCGAAGCTCCATGGCGATCTTCACGGTCACCAGACGCTCCGCGATCTCGCGCTCGAACACCGTTTCCGCGGCGCCCGCCTCGGCGATCGTTTCCCGGTAGACGACCTGCGGCATCCCGGTCCGGACGGGGAGCCCGAAATCCCGGCCCAGACGGTCCACCAGGATCTCGAGGTGCAGTTCCCCCATCCCGGACAGGATGATCTGGCCGGTGTCCGTGTCCTCCTTCATCGACAGCGTCGGATCCTCCTCCACCATCTTCGCGAGCGTCTCCCGGAGGCGGTCCATCTCCCGGAACGTCCTGGGCTCCACCACGATCGACACCACCGGTTTCCGGATCTCGATCGACTCGAGGAGGATCGGCGCCTCCGGATCGCACAGCGTGTCTCCCGTCCGCGCGTTCTTGATCCCCCGGATCGCCACGATGTCCCCCGCCACGGCCTCCGCGATCCTTCCCTTCTTTCCCGCGTGGATCCGGAAGAGGCGCGCCACCTTCTCCGTCCCGCCGCTGGAGGCGTTCCCCAGGACGTCCCCCTCGCGGACCTTTCCGGAATAAACGCGCAGGTAGACCGTTCGTCTGCCCTCCTCGATCATCACCTTGAAGACGAGCGCCGCGAACGGGGCGGAAGGGAGGGGCGCGCGGGCGACGGGGACCCCGGTTCTCGGGTCGTCCCCCCTCGCGGGGGGAACCTCGGCCGGGGAGGGCAGAAAGTGCACGATCCCGTCCATCACCGGCTGGATCCCCTTGTTGCGGAGCGCGGCGCCGGCGAAGACGGGAAAGAAACGGGCGGCGACCGTCCCTTTGCGGATCGCCTGTCGTAACGCCTCGGGGGAGATCTCCCCCCCGGAGAGGTATCTCTCCGCGACGCCGTCGTCGGCGTCGGCGGCCGCCTCGAGAAGCGTCTCGCGGTACGCCGCGACCGCCGCGATCTCCTCCGGCGAAAGCGCGGACCGCGAAACGACCGAGCCCTGGCCCTCCTCCGAGAACTCCACCTTTTCCCCCGTCACCAGGTCCGCCACGGCGTGGAAAATCCCGTCCGCGTGCAACGGGACCGTGACGGGCACCCCCCGGGCGGAGAGCTTCCCCTCCATCTCCGCGACGACCCGGGCGTAATCGGCCCCCGGCCGGTCGAGCTTGTTGACGAAGGCAATGCGGGGGATTTTGTGGCGGTCCGCCTGCCTCCACACGACCTCGGACTGGGGCTCCACCCCGCCGACTCCGCAGAAGACGACGACCGCCCCGTCGAGCACCCGGAGCGACCGCTCCACCTCGATGGTGAAATCGACGTGGCCGGGCGTGTCGATCAGGTGCACCTCCGCCCCGAGCCAGGGGAACTGGGTGACCGCCGCCGTGATCGTGATCCCGCGCTCGCGTTCCTGGGGGAGGTAGTCCATCTGGGAGTCTCCGTCGTGGACCTCCCCCATCCGGTGGCTCACCCCCGTGTAGAAGAGGATCCGCTCCGTCAGGGTCGTCTTCCCCGCGTCGATGTGCGCGATGATCCCGATGTTGCGGACCTTGTCCGCGTGAACCATCCTAGAAGTTCCCCCGGAAGAGATTGAACGTCGAGGTGCCGGGGATCGCGCGGTCGGCGAACAGCGCCTCCAGGATATTCCCGGTCTCCCCCTCGGGGACGTCCCGCAAGTCCGCGAAGAAGTCCCGGATTCCCGCGGAGCGGATCTCATGGAGAGACCCCGACGCGGAAAACGGCTGGTCGGCCCGGACGGTGGATCCCCGCTCGTCGGCCTCGACGACGAAACGCTCCTGTCTCGGGCTTACCACCTCCCCCCGGACGCCCGACGACGGGACCAGGCGAGAGATCATCAGAGGGACGGATCCGTAGGCGATGGCGATCCCCAGGTCGTGCAGGTACTTTCCCACCGCCCGCAGCGCGGCCAGGTTCGCCTCCACCGGGAGGATCATCCGGGAGGCCCCCAGCCCCGACAGGACGGAGAGCGCCCCGGTGTTGAAGGCGTACAGGTAATGGTCGCTGACCAGCGTCACGTCTTTCCCGGACCGGAAGCCGCCGAAGAGCCGGAAGTGGCCCACGTCGGAAACCACCCACCGGCGGTGCCCTTTCCCGACCGCCTCCCGCACCGTCCTGCGAAGGAAAGCGGCGTCGGATTCCCGCATCGGGGGAAGAAGCCAGAAATGCGCGCGTTCCCGGAACCCCCGGTTCCCCGGGGACGGATCCCGCGCGAGGGACCGGGTGAACTCGACCACCGGAACGATCTCCGGGACGCGCGGCAGAAACGTAAGCTGTTCGGCCCGGCAACCCACGTAGAAGACGGTCGGCAGCGTCTCCCGGCGGCTCCCCCGCACCCGGAGGGTGGGAAGGATGGTGAGGCGCAGGTCCTTCCCCGAAAGGTAGAAGTCCTTGTCGAACTTCCGCGCGGCTTTGAGGAAAAGGGCCACGACATCCTGCCAGGGGACCGCGGCCCCTTTCCCCTCGACGCGGATCTCCCCCGCCGGGAGATCCGACCGGTAGACGGAGCGCAGGCGGTCCTCCGCGTCCGGCGGAACTCTCTCCTCCCCGCGCGCCCCCGCGCCGGAAACGCGGAAGGAGAATTCCTTGCGCACCTTCCCGTACGACGCCTCGATGGCCACGATCCCGTCCCCTGCGACCACCCGGAACCGGACCCCTCCGGGAGGCAACGCCTCCCATTCCCGGCGGGCGGAACGGGTGATCTCCGCCCTCCCTCCTCCCCCGACACGGAAGAGGAGGTCGCCCGGCGAAACGTCGAAGGGGATGCGCACGTAGACCCCCCTTTCGTCCGCACGCATCGATAGGGCGGAGAACCCCTTGCCGGAGCCGTCGCTCTGGAACTGCACCCGAAGCCGGTCCCCCTGCGCGACGGGGGCTTCCGCCGCGACGTGGGCCCACCCTTCCCGGACCTCCCGGACCGGGCCCAGAAGCTCCCCCACGCTCCCCGTGACCCCTCCGGCGACGACCTCCCGGGGGGCCGCGCCGCCGGTAAGCCCGCGCGTCTCCTCCCTGCCGATCACCCGCGATAGAAGCGCCCTCCCCTCGGCGACTCCTTCCTCCTTCCTCCCCTCGCGGATCCGGTCGAGGGCAAGCCGGTAGGCGGACACGACGCCGCCCACGTACTCCGCGCTCCGCATCCGCCCCTCGATCTTGAAGGCGGCGACCCCCATCGGAACCAGCTCGGGAAGGAGATCGATGAGGGTGAGATCGCGGGTGGAAAAGAGCGCCTCCTCGCCGCCCGGATGTCCGTAGAGGCGGCGGCACGGCTGGACGCACGCCCCGCGGTTGCCGCTTTTCCCCCCGAGGAAGGAGGAGAAGAAGCACTTCCCCGAGTAGGAGTAGCACATCGCCCCATGGACGAAGATCTCGACGCCGACGCGGGCGGTCGACACGATCCTTCGCACCTCGGAGATGTCCAGATGCCGCTCGAGGATCACCCGCTCCGCGCCCAGGGACGCGAACTCTTCGGCGGCGTCGGCGGAGGCGCAGCCGGCCTGGGTGCTGACGTGGAACGAAAGTCCGGGGAAGAAGTCGCGCAGGACCCTCATGAGCCCGAGATCCGATACGATAAGGGCGTCGGGGGAAAGAGGGGCCAACTGGTGGAGCATCGAAACCGCCTCGGGAAGGTCCGCCTCGGTCAGGACCGTGTTCATGGCGACGTACACGCGGACCCCCCGTTTGTGCGCATGGGGGAGGATCCGGCACAGGTCCGCCAGGGTGAAATTCTCGGCCCGTTCCCGCGCATTGAACCTCTGGAGGCCGAGGTAGACCGCGTCCGCTCCGGCGGAGACGGCGGCGAAATACGACTCGACCGAGCCTGCCGGGGCCAGAAGCTCGGGGAAGGTCGTCCGGGCAGGCGCGCCGGCTCCCCGCAGGAGAGGTTCACCGCGACGCATCCCCCTGCCGCCCGCAAACCCTTGTCTGTCCACGAAATCGGCCCCTTTTCGTTTGACATTCATCTTACATCCGATAGACTTACCGGGAAATAGCATTCGGGGAAAAACCGGGATTTTCCCCGTCCGGAGGAATGACATGAGCTGGATTCCGGCGATCCTCGCGGTTGTGCTCGTCGGCTGGTTCGTCCTGTCGTACAACTCCCTCGTCCGGCTGCGCAACCAGTTCCGGAACGCCTGGCACCAGATCGACGTGCAGCTGAAGCGCCGGTACGACCTCATCCCCAACCTCGTGGAGGTCGTCAAGGACTACATGTCCTACGAGCAGGAGACGCTTACCCGGGTCATCGAGGCGCGCGGCGCGGCCATATCCGCAAAGGGTCCGGCGGAGCAGGGGAAAGCCGAGAACGTCCTGACGGAGTCCCTGAAGAGCCTCTTCGCGGTCGTCGAAAGGTACCCCGAGCTCAAGGCGAACCAGAACGTGGCCTCCCTCCAGGAGGAACTGACCGGGACGGAGAACAAGATCTCCTTCGCGCGCCAGTTCTACAACGACTCGGTGATGACCTACAACAACAAGATCCAGTCCATTCCGTCCAACCTCATCGCCTCGGTGTTCGACTTCTCCCAGGCGGAGTATTTCGAGGTGGGGGAGGAAAGCCGCGCCGTGCCGAAGGCGGACCTCCGATAAATTCATGGAGGGGGACACTCCTCAGCGGGAGACTCAGAGCAGGAATGCCCCCCTCGCCGCGGGGGAGAAGATCTGCCCGGGATGCGGTACGGCCAACCACCGGGACGCCGCGTACTGCAACCTGTGCCAGAAATCGTTCCTCCCCGCAGGCGTCTCCCGGTTTGCGGGGGAGCCGGCCGGCGGACCCCCGGGGGCGCCCGGCCCCCTCCTGCGCCCGGCCCCCATGCTCTCCTTCTACGAGGCGGCCTCGAGGAACGTCCGGATGTCCCTGCTGCTCTTCCTGGCTCTCTTCGCCGCCTTTCTCGCGGTCGGGGGAGGGATCGGAAGCGCGTACGGAAGCGTCGGCTACGGCGTCGCACTCGCGCTCATCCTCTACGCGATCCTCGCCGCCACGGCGTATTTCAACGGCTCCTCCCTCGTTCTTTCGATCCACGATGCCCGCGAGGCGGACACCGCCGACCACCGCAGATTGCGAAACGTCGTCGAGGAGATGAGCATCGCCTCGGGGATCCCGATGCCCCGCGTCTACGTCATGGAAAGCCCGGGGATAAACGCGTTCGCCGCGGGGAGGAATCCGCAGGAAGCCCTCGTCGCGGTGACGACCGGCCTTTTCGAGAAACTGAACCGGGAGGAACTGCAGGGGGTGATCGCCCACGAAATGGCCCACATCAAGAGCCGGGACACCCTCTACAACATCTGCGCCGCGGTCCTGGTGGGGACGATCGCCCTTCTGGCCGACATGTTCCTCCGCGGGATGCCCTTCCGCGGGAGAGACCGGTCCGGGGGGGGAGGGAGGGGGAACGTCGCCCTCATCGGGCTCGGAATCCTGCTCGCGATCCTCGCCCCCATCGCCGCGAAAATCCTGCAGATGAGCATCTCCCGCCAGCGGGAGTACCACGCCGACGCCATGGGCGCGCAGTTCACGCGGAATCCCCTGGGGCTGGCCGCGGCGCTCGCGAAGATCTCGCGGGCCGGCGCCGAAGTTCCGGGGGAGAACCGGGGGACGCAGCACCTGTTCATCGTGAACCCCCTCCGCGATTTCGCCGACGACGCCTCCGCTCTTCTTTCCACGCATCCCTCGACCACGCTTCGCATCCAACGGTTGTACGCGATGGCCGGGATCGGGCCGGCGGACGTTGAATCCTGATTCTGCAAGGAGGTGATCTTGACGCGCATCGTGACGATTTTCGGGAAGGACACGTGACCGTACACGACCAGCGCTCGTATGGATTACGAGAAGGACGGCGCCCGGGTAGTGTACAAGAACGTCCAGCAGAACAAGTCCGCGATGGCCGAGATGGTGACCCTCAGCAAGGGGCGCCGCGACGTTCCCGTCATCCTCGACGGCGACAAGGTGACGATCGGCTACGGCGGCAGCTGAGCGGTGTGACGATCGCGGCCGTGCGCCGCGAAACTTCCGGGGAAAACGGACGGCGGTCCCGCAACGCGGCCGTTTTCCCGACCCAATAACTACCACCGGAGGATTTCATCGATGAAAGTCACCGAAGAAGCGCTCAAGTTCCTGAACCTGGGGATCAACTCCGAGATCGCGGCGTACGTCTTCTACCGGCGGGCGTCGAAGATGATCGGGGACGAGGGTCTCCGCAAGGTGATCGACGGCCTTGCCATGGATGAGAAGGCCCACTTCCTGTCGCTGGAAGACGCCTACGACAAGAACGTCCGTTCCGAGTGCTGGGCCCCTTACAAGGACATCCTGAGCCGGGAGGGCCTGCCCGAGATCGACGAGCTGGTGCAGGACACCCACAAGGAGCTGCTCGAGAAGATCCGGAACCTGAAGACCAGGAAAGACGTCCTCCAGATGGCGCTGTTTCTCGAGAAGGAGGCGTACGACCTGTTCCACAATGCCTCCTCGAAAGCGAAAGACCCCGGGATCAAGAAGGTCTTCGACCATCTCGCCGCCTTCGAGAGCGGGCACGTGAAAACGATCGAAAAGGCCCTTTCCGCCCTGTAACAGGCGACCTCGAGGAGTGCCCCCGCCGCTCCGGGAACCCCCCGTTGTGCGGCGTCATGGCCGGCTTCCGCATCCTCGGAGGGGGGCTCCGTTCGTGGCTCACCGTGCGGTGAACCTGCACGGCTGCGCTCCGGCAACCGGGGACCCTGGCTCGGGGGGGATTCCCCTCGGCTACGCTCGCGACCTTCGCCCGCTCGCTGCCGGTTCCGCTCGACGCAAGTTCTTCTCTCGGGGGGACACTCCTCCAACCGTACTACCGACAACCTCCAGGAGTGTCCCCGCCGCCTCGTGGAACCCCCCACCTCGCCCCGGGTCCCCGGTCGTTGGGTTCCTCGTATCCGGGCGCCAGCCGCAGGGGATCCCCCGAGCGGGAAGCCGAAGGCGGAACCGGCGGAGGCCCCGCCGTTTGGAGGGCAATAAGGCTGGCATACCCCATAGGAAGGTGAATGGCCGGGGAGAGGACCAATGGGCACATTCGCTGGCCGAAGCCGGGGAGCGAGAACCCTTCCGGTGAAATGTGTCCTGAAGGTTCGAGCTCCGAGCCCGCCGCCGACGAACAGGAGGAAAAGCCCGCCCTGATGCGGGCGACAGGCGGGCGAGGCGGACCGCCATGCCCGGACGGGAGGTCCGGGCGGATGCGGCGAGGCTGGACGCGAGCGGGGACCCCGGAGGCGAAGCCGCCCCCGGCGCCCTCGCAACGGGGCGCGCAGATGCGGTGCCCGCCGCAGAGGGTGAAAAGTTTTAAGAACGTCCCTGTTCTTGGGTCACCGCCTCGATCATCTTCCGGTAGGCCCGGGGGAACGCGAGGCCGGTCAGATCCTTCCGCCGCACCCAGCGCCATTCCCTCTCCGTGCGCGGGCCTTCTCCCGTCCGTCTGCAGCGGTAGGCGTGCAGCGTGATCCGGAAATGGGAAAATCCGTGCGGCACCGAGGCGATCCGCTCCCCGACCTCGACGCCCATCCCCCATCCCTGCCGGAGCTCTCTGCGGAGCGCCTCTTCCCGCGTCTCCCCGGATTTCCGGCGCCCGCCCGGTAGTTCCCAGAGGCCGCCCAGAAGACCCCGTTCCGGCCGACGGCCGACCAGGACTCTCCCCTTCCCGTCGGCGATCCACGCGACGACCACGTCGTGCCGGGGAAGATCCTTTTTCGCCGCTTTCGCGGGGATCGCTTCCTGGAGGCCGAGGCGTAGGCCCTCGCAGCGGGCGCGCAGGGGGCAGGCGGGGCAATCGGGCCGGCGGGGCGTGCATACCATCGCACCCAGGTCCATCAGGGCGAGGGCGGTCTCCCTCCCCTTCCCCGGCTCGATCAGGCCCCGGGAGAGTTCCCACAGGCGGCGCTCCACGGAAGGCCGGGAAAGAGGCTCCGAAACGGCGAAGAGCCGGGCGATGACCCGTTTCGCGTTGGCGTCGAGGATGGGGACGTCCCTGCGGAAGGCGATCGCCGCGATGGCGCCCGCCGTGGACCGCCCGATGCCGGGAAGCGCCGCCAGGGCTTCCGGATCCTCCGGCAGGCGGCCGCCGTTCTCCCGGGCAACCAACTCCGCGGCCCGGTGGAGGTTGCGGGCCCGGGAGTAGTATCCCAGCCCCTCCCAAAGCTTCATCACGCGGTCCCGGGGCGCCCCGGCCAGCGCGCGCACCGTGGGGAAAGCGGAGAGGAACCGGCGGTAATAGGGAGTGACGGTTTCCACCCGGGTCTGCTGGAGCATGACCTCCGACACCCAGATCCGGTAGGGGTCGTCGGTGTTTCGCCAGTCCATCTCCCTCGCCGACCGGCCGAACCACGCGAGGAGCCGGCGGGAGATCGCGCGCAAACGTCTTCCCTCCGGGAGCTTTCGGGAGGTCCCGGACACGGATTCTTCCTTGCGCGTCATGCGTAGGCCGTACCGGCGATGCCGGCGTTACAGGTCTTCGAGGAGCCCCGTGAAGGTGTCGTGATGCTCCTCTTCGTCGGCAAGGATCTCCTTGAACATCTTCTCCGTGACCTCGTCGCCTTCCTTCCTGGCCACCTCGATGATCTGCCGGTACAGGGTGATGGCTCCCTCTTCGTCCTTCTTGTCCGTCTGGAGCATCTCCTTGAGGGTGTCCCCGACGACGATGGGCGAAGGCTTGGTGGTCGGCTTCCCCCCGAGGTAGACGAGTCTCTCGGCGATCTTCTCGGCGTGCTTCATCTCCGAAATGGCGATCTTCTTCAGTTCGTCCTTCACGGCGAATCCCTTCACGCCTATCCACTGCACGTGCTGCCACAGATATTGCACGGAAACCTGCAGCTCCCGCGCTACCGCCTGGTTCAACAGGTCCAGCAACTGCTTCGACGCCTTCGGGCTCTTCATCGAGGCTGCCTCCTCAATATGGGTGGGAAATTCGAGGTTACATCGTACCACAAAAGGAAACGGGGGCCGGTTCGCGGCCCCCGGGAAAAGCGAAGGGGCGGCCTCCA
>DATEXR010000099.1 GCA_035256765.1 Candidatus Deferrimicrobiaceae bacterium
TGATCTTCCTGCCTACGGACGCGGACCTTGCCGATCGCTGCGTGGATGCCGTCGAACGATACGCCCGGGAAGAAGGGTGCCCGGTCCTCGGCTGGAGGCAGGTCCCCGTGAATTCGGATCCCCTGGGGGACCTCGCCCGGACGACGCGGCCCGAGATCCGTCAATGTTTCCTCTCGAGCGAGTCCCTCGGCGGAGACGCCTTCGAACGGAAGCTCTACGTCATCCGCCGCCGGGCGGAGAAGGAGGCCAGGAGCTGGACCGACTGCGACGCGAGCCAGTTCTACATCTCCAGCCTCTCGGCCCGCACCATCGTCTACAAGGGGCTGCTCACCGGCTCCCAGCTCACCACGTTCTTCCCGGACCTGCGCGACCCGTCCTTCGCAAGCGCCTTCGCGGTGGTTCACCAGAGGTACAGCACGAATACCCTTCCCACGTGGCACCTCGCCCACCCGTTCCGGTTCCTGGCGCATAACGGGGAGATCAACACGCTGCGGGGGAACATCAACCGGATGCGCGGCCGGGAGGCCATGATCGAATCGGAGCTGTTCGGCGCCGACCTCGAGAAGATCAAGCCCGTGATCCTCGAGGAGGGAAGCGACTCCGCGATCTTCGACAACGCGCTGGAGCTCCTGGTGATGGCCGGGCGTTCGCTCCCCCACGCCATGATGATGATGGTCCCCGAGGCGTTCGGCCCGAAGTTCCACATGAGCGAGGACAAGCGGGCGTTCTACGAGTACCACTCCGCGATCATGGAACCGTGGGACGGCCCGGCGGCTCTCGTCTTCAGCGACGGGCGATACATCGGGGCCACCCTGGACCGGAACGGCCTGCGGCCCGCCCGGTACACGATCACCCGCGACGGCATGATCGTCCTGGCCTCGGAAACCGGCGTGATGGACTTTCCGGCCAGCCAGATCTTCCAGAAGGGCCGCCTGCAACCGGGAAAGATGTTTCTCGTGGACCTGGAGCAGAAACGGATCGTCCCCGACAACGAGATCAAGTCCCGCATTTCGCGCCAGCGCCCGTACCGTCACTGGGTGAAGGACAACCGGATCGAGATGCGGGGGCTGTTCAATCCGCCCGAAATCCCCCCGGAGAACCCGGAGGTCCTGGTCACCAGGCAGATCGCCTTCGGATACACCGAAGAGGACCTGAAGATGGTAATCGCTCCGATGGCCTCGCAGGGCCAGGAAGCGGTCGGCTCGATGGGGGACGACTCCGCCCTGGCGGTGTTGTCCAACCGCCCGCAGCTGCTCTTCTCCTATTTCAAGCAGCTGTTCGCGCAGGTCACCAACCCCCCGATCGACCCGCTCCGGGAGGAGCTGGTGATGTCGCTGCGGAGTTTCGTCGGGCGGGCGAAGAACCTGCTTTCCGAGACGCCGGAACATTGCCGGATGCTCAAGCTCCCCCACCCGGTCCTCACCCCGGAGGACATGGCGCGCCTGCGCAACGCCTCCGTCCCGGAAATCATCGCTCGGGACATCGACATTCTGTTTCCCGCGGACGGCGACGGGAAAGCCCTGGCCTCGGCCCTGACCTCCGTCTTCGTGCTGGCCGAAAAATACATCAAGGAGGGGGCGACCTTCCTGATCCTGACGGACAGGAACATGGACGCGGGCCGCGCCCCGATCCCTTCGTTGCTCGCCATCTCGGGTCTTCACCATCACCTGATCCGCAGGGGCCTTCGCACCCAGGCGTCGATCATCATCGAAACCGGGGAAGCCCGGGAGGTCATGCACTACGCGCTCCTCGTCGGCTACGGTGCCAACGGGATCTGTCCCTATATCGCCTTCTCCACGGTGCGCAACCTGGCGGAAACCGGGCTGCTGGAAAAACCGCTCCTCCCGGGCGAAGCCATCGACGCGTACGTCACGGCCGTCAAGAAAGGGCTGCTCAAAACGATGAGCAAGATGGGGATCTCGACCCTGCGCAGCTACGTCGGGGCCCAGATCTTCGAGGCCGTGGGCCTCGGGCGGAAGCTCACGGACAAGTACTTCTGCGGCACGGCTTCCCGGATCAGCGGGATCGGGCTCAACGAGATCGCCGCGGAGACGCGGGCAAGACATCGCCGGGCCTATGAAGGGGACGGGAATGCAAACCGTCTGCTTGACCCCGGCGGGCTGTTCCAGGTGAGGGTGGACGGGGAAAAGCATCTGTGGAGCCCGGAGGCGATTTACAAACTCCAGCACTCCGTCCGTACCGGCGGCTACCGGGTATTCAAGGAATACACGGCCCTGATCGACGACCAGTCGAAAGATCGCGCGACGCTTCGCAGCCTCTTCCGGTTCCGGGAGGGGAAGCCGGTCCCGATCGATGAGGTCGAACCGGTGGAGAGCATCACCCGAAGGTTCGTCACCGCGGCGATGTCCTACGGGTCGATCAGCACGGAAGCCCACGAGACGATCGCGCTGGCGATGAACCGCCTCGGCGGCCGCAGCAACTGCGGAGAAGGGGGCGAGGATCCTGCCCGCTCCCTCCCCCTCGCGAACGGCGACAGCCTGCGCTCCCGCACCAGGCAGGTCGCCTCGGGGAGGTTCGGGGTCACCACGGAATACCTGATCCACGCGGACGAACTCCAGATCAAGATGGCCCAGGGGGCGAAACCCGGCGAGGGGGGCCAGTTGCCCGGACACAAGGTGAGCGCGGAGATCGCGAGGGTGCGCCACACCACGCCGGGGGTCACCCTGATCTCTCCCCCGCCGCACCACGACATCTACTCGATCGAGGACCTCGCGCAACTGATCTACGACCTGAAATGCGTGAATCCCCGGGCGAACGTCTCCGTCAAGCTCGTCTCCTCGGTCGGGGTGGGTACGGTGGCGGCGGGAGTCGCCAAGGCGAAGGCGGACCTGGTCCTGATCTCGGGGCACGACGGGGGCACGGGGGCGTCCCCGCTCACCTCCATCAAGCACGCCGGGCTCCCCTGGGAACTCGGGCTCGCCGAGACGCAGCAGGCCTTGATCTTCAACCGGCTGCGCGACCGGATCCGCGTGCAGACCGACGGGCAGCTCAAAACCGGCCGCGAT
>DATEXR010000100.1 GCA_035256765.1 Candidatus Deferrimicrobiaceae bacterium
TTCGGCGACCCACCCGCGGTTCGTGTTGGGCGTGACGCTCGTCCTGACGGTCGCCTTCGGTCTCCAGTTCCCGAAGATCAGGATCGACACGGACCCCAAGAACATGCTTCCGGAGACCTCCCAGGTCCGGCGGTACAACGACCAGGTCGAGGGGTGGTTCGGACTGCACCCCGACGTGATCGTCGTGGGGATACGGAATGAACGAGGTCTCTTCAACACCGGAAGCCTCCGGCGGATCGAGCGGATCACGGACGAGATCCTTTCGCTTCCCGGCGTCGTCGCGCGGGACGTGATCGGCCTACCCACGGTGGACGACGTGACCGTGGACGGGGAGGCCCTCCGGGCACAGCCACTCCTTGGCCGGGTCCCCGAAAGTGAGGAGGACCTTGCCGCGCTGAAGAAGCAGATTACAAGCAACCCCCTCGTGGTCAACCGACTCGTGTCCGCCGATGGGAAGATGTCGGCGATCTACGTTCCCATCGAGAAGGGAGCCAACGGGAAGATCGTCGCGGACCGTATCAAGGAAATCGTCTCCGCGGAGAAAGGTCCGGAGCGGTTCTTCGTTGCCGGCGACCCCGTTGCCCGCGACACCTTCGGCATCGAGATGTTCCGCCAGATGGCCTGGTTCTCCCCCCTTGCGGGGATGGTGATGATGGTCGCGCTCTACTTCATGTTCCGCAGCGCAATCCTGGTAATCGCGAACATGGCCGTGGCGATGATCTCCATCATATGGGCGTTGGGGTTATTTATCGGGCTGGGGGTGCCGATCCACATCATGGCCTCGATGGCCCCCGTTTTCCTGATGGCCATCAGCACCGACACCGTGCACATCTTCAACGAGTTCTACTTCCGGTACAAGGACATACGCGACAAGCGGGAGGCGGTCCTCCAGACGATGGAGGCCACCGGCGCCCCGATCGCCTATTCGGATCTCACTACGGCGGCGGGCTTCGCCTCGCTGGCCGTGGGCCCCATCGTACCGGTGAAAATCTTCGGCCTCCTGGTGGCCTTCGGGACCCTCGTCATCCTCCTGATGAGCTTCACCCTGGTTCCCGCCTTGATGGCCCTGATGAAGGAGGAGCGCATCGAGCGGGTGAACCTCAGGAAGGATCCGGGCGGGGTCGTCTCCCGGTGGCTTTACGGCGTGGGCCGCTTCGCGACGGGCCGCAAGACGGCCGTGGTCCTCGCGGGAGCCCTGCTCATCGCCGTCTCGGCCGTGGGGATCGCGCGGATCCGGGTCAACAACAACATGATCCACTGGTTCAAGACCGGAAGCGAGGTGCGGAAGGCCGACCGGATTTTGAACGAAAGCCTGGGAGGGACGGCCTCCCTGTACCTTGTCGCCGACGCGAAAGACGATGGAGGGATCGCAGATCCCCGGGTTTTGCAGTCGCTGGATGGGCTCCAGAAAGAAATTGAAAAGCAATATCCCGTGGGGAAGACCGTCTCCGTGGCCGACTACGTGAAGCGGGTCAACCGGGTCCTTCACGACGATGACCCCGCCTACGAAACCGTTCCCGACTCCCGGGAGACGATCGGCCAGTATCTTCTCCTTTTTAGCATGGCGGCCAAGGCGAGGGACCTGAACAACGTCATCGACTATCCATACCGGAAAGCGAACGTGGTCGTCCAGCTCAAGTCCTGGGACGCCGTGGACACGAAGGCCCTCCTCGAAAAGATCCGAGGCGATCTCCGGGCGAATCCCATCCCTGGGGTCGAGATCAGGCCGGCAGGGATCGCCTAT
>DATEXR010000101.1 GCA_035256765.1 Candidatus Deferrimicrobiaceae bacterium
ACAGGCCTACGTGATCGCCCACGAGGTCGGCCACCACGTGCAGAACCTGCTGGGGATCTCGGAGAAGGTGCAGAACGCCCGCGCCCGCGCAAGCGAGGCGGAGGGGAACCGTCTCTCCGTCCGGCTGGAGCTGCAGGCGGACTGCCTGGCAGGCGTCTGGGCGCACCACGCGAACCGGGCGCGAAACATTCTGGAAACGGGCGACGTCGAGGAGGCGCTTGGCGCCGCCAGCGCCATCGGGGACGACCGTTTGCAGAAGCAGACCCGCGGCTTTGTCGTCCCCGACACATTCACCCACGGGACCTCCGAGCAGCGGGTCCGCTGGTTTCAGGCCGGCATCGAATCCGGGGACATGAATCGATGCAATACCTTCCAGGGGGCGGGGGGATAGCTCCCACCGGCCCCCGGCGAGAGGAAAGAGGCGGACGCTCCTACTTCTTTCCCTTTTTGGTCTCCGCTTTGGCGTCGATGCTCGTCGCCTTCATCTGGTACTGGATCGTCACTTTCGATCCGACTTTCAGGTCCCCGGTGACCTTGGTGTCCTTGTCCCGCGCGATCTCCCACTTGTCCGTCCCTTTCTGAACGGTAATGAGATCGTCCGTCACCTCCAGGACGGGTCCCGTCACCTGGTAGTTCTTCGGAGCCCCGGCCATGGCGAGGGTCGCGGACAGAACCAGTACGCCGAGCAGCACGAGCAGCTTTCTCATTGCAACCTCCTTGCGATGGGGATGGTAAGAAAAAGGATAGAAGGATTTCCTTCCGATTGCCAGCATCCACCAAGCCTTTGGAAAAGTGGGGCAAAGGGCAGTTGAAGTCCATGGGAAAAAGGGGGGGATTGCTTCCCCCCCCGGATCCCGGTAAGATGAGCCGGTCGGTCAGGCATTCGTCAACCTTCACGCAATCGCGGTTCATTCCACAACAGGCGTAGGCAGCAACCAGGCGCGGAAGGCGGCCCGGCGGCCGTATCTTCCCCTCGACGGAAGGGATTCCCTCCCCTGGCGCGAGCCGCAGGCGGGGGAGAGGGAGTTTCGGCGGCAGGAGGGGGCCCATGTTCGCGAACGCCTGCAAGAGGGGGAGCTGTTTCACGAGGCCGGTGGTGTTCTCAAGGCGGTATTTCGACCGGAGCACCGATTGCGGGTGCGGCGCCTTCATCGTGATCAACGACGAGGGCTGGATCATCACGG
>DATEXR010000102.1 GCA_035256765.1 Candidatus Deferrimicrobiaceae bacterium
TCCGCCGCTTCCCTTATGCTGGGGAGGAACACGTCGGGCCGGACACCGCGGCGCTCCCCCTCCCGGCGCTCCGATTCCCCGTATCCTGTGGCCACCAGAATGGTTTTCGCCCGCAGACTGCGGCCCATCGTCACATCGGTCATTTTATCACCGACGATCCACATCGTATACGAGGCCGGTTTCCCGATGCGCGCCAGCACCTTTTGCGCCATCCCGGGGGAAGGTTTCCGGCAGTCGCATACGGCGCGATACTTTTCCACCGACCCTTCCGGATGGTGGGGGCAATACTCCACAGCGGCGAACTCGACCCCCTTCGCGCGGAAAAGTTCGACGAACGCCCGGTGAACCGCTTCCATCTGATCCTCTTGGAACTTCCCCTTCGCGAGTCCCGCCTGGTTGGAGAGGACCGCGAGGGCGAATCCCTCCCCCGAAAGGCGCAGGAGGGACTTAGCCGCCCCGGGAATCTCGCGCACCTCCCGGGGGTCGGAGAGGTACCCCACCTCCTCGATCAGCGTGCCGTCCCGGTCGAGGAACACGATCCCCCTCATCGGACCTCCCGGTACAGATCCGGTTCCCCAGGCGGCCTCGTCTTCCACCTGCGGTGTAACCAGAGCCAATGCGCGGGGTCTTCCCGGATCACCTTCTCCAGTTCCTCGTTGCACCGGCGCGTGAGACGCACCACCTCCTCCTCCCGCGGCGCGGACGGGTCCATCGGGATCGCCGGCCCGAACCGCAGGGTGTGGTGGTATTTTCTCCGCGAATCCCGGAAGATGAACGCGGAGTGGATATTCGTGCGGAGCGCGAGGGCCATCCGTGCGATTCCGTAGCTCGTGTACGCCTTCTTCGAAAAGAAGTCGACCAGCACCCCCTGGGGACGGTCCACGTTCTGGTCGATCAGGATCCCGACCATGGTCCCCCGGCGCACCTCCCGCATCACCTCCTTCGCGGAGTCGAACTTCCGGATCACCCGGTTCCCGACCCATTCCCTCCGCTCCGAAACGATCCGGTCCCACGCCGGATCCGAAAGCGGGCGGACGATGAACGCCATGGGAGCGACGAGCGTGCCGTACGCGTGCGAGGCGAGTTCCCAGTTCCCGAAATGCCCCGTGAGCCCGAGCACACCCAAGCCCCGTTCCTGTTCGCTCCGCCGGAGATGCTCGAGACCCTCGATCCGGATGTGCTCCTCGACATACGTTCGGTCCATCTTCGGGATGTGGATGAATTCGGCCGCCGCCGTGCCCATCCTCGCGTAGCAGAGACGGACGATCCGGGCGGCTTCCTTGTCCCCCATTCCCGGGAAGGCGATCCGGAGGTTGATCCGGGCGATCTTCCGGTGCTTTCCGTCCACGGCCCAGACAAGCAGCATCGCCAGTTCGAACAAAGCGGACCGGACCGGCAGCGGGAGCGCTTCCGCCAGGCGCAGGATCGCCCGGTACGCCTTTTCCCTCATCGCCCTTTTCCTCTCCCGATCCTCTCCAGGAGGAGACGGGACAGGACTTCCCACCCGGAAAGAAATTCCACCCCGACGCGCAGCGCCGCGACCGGAAACGGCACCTCGGCCGGAAGCCGGACCATGTCCTTTTCGGTGGTGACGACGGGAAGGCCGGCGGCCGCGGCACGGATCCTCTCGAGGTCGGCCGCGCGGTACGGGTGGTGGTCCCGGAATCCGAGGAACCGTTGCACGAGAAAGCCGGACGCGCGGAGAGTTTCCTCGAATCGGTCGTTTTGCGCGACCCCCGAAAAAGCCACGATCGGTTGCTCCCCCGTGGGAAGCGGACTTTCCGCACCGTCGCGGTCGACGAGCGCGCGCGGGACAAGACGGGTAAAAGCCGCGGTCTTGCCCGGCGGAAACGGTATGCCTCCGATCGCCCGCCTGCCGTGTTCGAGGCTTTCGCATCGGGTAACGACCAGGGCGTCCGCGAACCGGGCCTGGTCCGGAAGCTCCCGGAGCGGTCCGAACGGTAGGGTCCGCCGGTTCCCCAGCCCCCGGACGGCGTCGACCAGGAGGAGATCGGCGTCCCGGCGGAGGGATAGGTGCTGGAACCCGTCGTCGAGCAGGAACGCATCCACCTCGAGAACCCGGAGACATTCGGTCCCCGCGGCAAACCGGGATTCGCCCACGAGCACGGGAACCCCGGGGAGGGTCGACGCGAGAAGGGCCGGCTCATCTCCCACCCGCTCCGCCGCGCCGGCTCCGAACCCGCTCGCAGGTCCTCCCCCCGCCCCCCGCGAAGCCCAGACGACGCCGCTCGTCTTCCTTCCGTACCCGCGGCTCAGGATCGCGACCTTCACCCCCAGGCCGGAAAGCCATCCGGCAAGGAACTGCACGTGCGGCGTCTTTCCCGATCCCCCCACGGTCAGGTTGCCCACGCTCACCACGGGCCGGGGCAGGGATAAGGACCGGAGGATTCCCGCACCGTAGAGGGTCCTTTTCCACCGGGCGACGGTCCCGATCAAGGCGTTCCTCCCTCTCGCCGGGAGAGTTCGCGGACCACGAGGGCGACGTTTTCCCCGGTGGCGCCCCGCAGTCCTTCCAGCAATCGCCGGGCGCGCTTCCCCCTTTCCAGGAACGGGGTGCGGTCGGCCGCCCACTGCGAAAGAACCCGGGAAAGATCGGCCGCGTCCCGCACCAGGGTCACCGCCTCCCCCCGGGTGAAGATCTCGGTGATCTCCCGAAAATTGCCCATGTGGGTCCCGGCGACGATGGGCACTCCGAACAGGGCGGGCTCGAGGATGTTGTGTCCCCCCTTCGGGACGATGCTTCCCCCGACGAAGGCGATATCCGCCATGGCATACGCGGAGAGCAGTTCCCCGACGGTGTCCAGGAGAACGACGGGGGCGGACCGCTCTTCCCCTTCCTGCGCGATCTTGGTTTTTCGCTCCACCTCCCACCCCCGCCGGCCGCACAGCTCCGCGACGGCGTCGAAACGTTCAGGGTGGCGCGGCGCGAGAAGAAGCCGAACGGACCGGTTGATCGACCGCGCACCGCCGAATGCGGACAGCACCGCCTCTTCCTCTCCCTCGTGGGTCGATCCGGCGACGAACCATGAGGACCCCCGGTCCTTTTCGCCGCGCAGCCAGGAGAAAAAGGGGGTATCGGTTTCGGGGGGAGGAGCGACGTCGAACTTCATGTTTCCGGTGACCGATACCTTCTCCGGGGGTGCACCCAGGGAGATGATCCGGCGGGCGTCCTCCTCCGTCTGCATGGCGACGGCGGTCACGCACGAGAGGACCCTCCCGAAGAGGGATTTCACCCGGCCGTAGCCGCGCAGCGAGCGTTCCGAGATTCTCCCGTTCAGGATGACGACGGGAATCCCCCGTCTCGCGCACTCCCCCAGGAAATTCGGCCAGATCTCCGTTTCGAGAATCGCCACGACGTCCGGACCGACCCTGTCGAGAAATTTCCCCGCGATGCCGGGAAAGTCGAAAGGAAAGAAAAGCGTCGCCTCGATCTGGCCGGCAAGCGCCCTTCCGGCCACCTCCTGCCCGGTGAGCGTAACCGTGGAGAAGAACAGTTCCACGGAAGGGAGCAGACTCCGGAGCATGCGGACGAGGGGGACCGCCGAGAGGGTTTCCCCCACCGAGACCGCGTGAATCAGGATCCTGCGCTTTCCTCCCTTCGGCGGAATGCGCCCGAGATGAACCCCGAGCCGGTCCGGGAAATTCCTTCTCCGTTTCCGGGAGAGCGCCATCCAGGGGATCCAGCCCGGCGCCGCAAGGATCAGGGCGCCCTTGAGGGCCAGGTTGTAAAGGAAATGCGCCTGGCTGCCCGGGTGGAACCCTTTGCCCCCCCCGTCAGGCGCTGCCGGGTCGGCTTTCCGCACCGGGCTTCCTCTCCTCGAACTGCTTGAGGTAGAACAAGCGATATCGGGACTCCCGGGAGAGCAGCTCCTCGTGCCGCCCGCTCTCGACGATCCGCCCGTCCTCCACCACAAGAATCATGTCGGCGTTGCGGACCGTGGAGAGCCTGTGGGCGATCACGAAGGTGGTCCGGCCCCGCATGAGGTGCTCGAGCGCCTCCTGGACCACGCTTTCCGACTCGGAGTCGAGGGCCGATGTGGCCTCGTCCAGGACCAGGACCGGGGCGTCCTTGAGAAGAGCCCGGGCGATGGCCACGCGCTGCCTTTCGCCCCCCGACAGCTTCAGCCCCTGTTCGCCGACGACGGTGTCGTACCCCTCGGGGAGCCTGGTGATGAATCCGTGCGCGTTCGCCTTGCGCGCGGCCTCCTCGACTTTCTCCCTCGGGGCGTCCGCGGCCCCGTAGGAGATGTTGTTTCTCACCGTGTCGTTGAACAGGATCGTGTGCTGGCTGACAATCCCGATCTGCGAACGGAGCGAGGCAAGCGAGACGTCCCGGATATCCGTGCCGTCGATCCGGATCGCCCCGTTCTGCGGATCGTAGAACCGCGGAAGCAGGTCCACAAGGGTCGTCTTGCCCGCCCCGCTCGAGCCGACGACCGCCACCAGCGTGCCGAGAGGCACCCGGAAGGCGATGTCCTTCAGGATGTACTCCCCCCCCGCGGAATACCGGAAATCGACGTGGTCGAACTCGATCTCGCGTTCGATGCCCGCAAGGTCGGGCGCCCCCTTTTTTTCCTCGACATCGGGCAGCGTGTCGAGGACCTCGAACACGCGGGTGGCCGCGGCGATCCCCTGCTGGATCACGTTGTTGATCCGGGAAAGGCTCTTGATCGGCTCGTACAGCATGAAGAGAGCCGTCATGAAGGAGAAGAAGTTCCCGGGGGTGCTCTGTCCTTTCACGACGCTGTAGCCGCCGTAGAAGATGACCGCCGCCGCGCCCACCCCCGCGAACATCTCCGAGAGGGGGGAGGTCAGCGCCTGCACCTTCACCACCTTCATGCTCAGGCGGAACAGTTGGGCGTTGCGGGAGGCGAACCGGTCCACCTCGTACTCCTCGGCACCGAAGGATTTCACGAGCTTCGCGCCGCTGATCGTTTCCTGCAAGTGGGAGGTCAGCCCGCCGGTGACCTCCTGGGTCCGGATACTTGTCCTGCGGAGCTTTCGGCCGAACCGCGCGATGGGCCAGAAGGCGAGAGGGAATGCCACGAGGGCGACCAGCGCCAGCTTCCAGTCGCGGTAAAAGATGACCCCCACCAGGAAGAGCGCGGAAAAAACGTCCTTGATGAGGCCCGTGACCGCCTCCGTCACCGCTCCCTGCATGAGCCCGACATCGTTGGTCACGCGGGACATCAGCACGCCGGTGGGGTGCCTCATGTAGAAGGAAAGGGAGAGGGACTGCATATGGCGATACAGGTGGTCCCGGATATCCCGGATCACCCGCTGGCCTACGCCGCTCATCAGGTAGCTCTGCGCGAACTCGAAGACTCCCTTGAGCAAGTAGACCGCCAGGACAAGCACGGGGATGATGGCGAGACGGGTGGTGTCCTTGTTGATGAAGATGTCGTCCAGCGCGGGCTTGACGAGAAAGGCGATCGCGCCCCGGAAGGAGGAGACGACGATCATGAACAGCATCGCGCACAGAAGACGACCCTGGTAGGGGCGAACGTAGGCGAGCATGCGCCGGTAGATGGTCAACCCCATGCCTCACCCGCCTCCTGCGCAAGCATCTCCACCACCGCCTCCGACGGACCCGTCCCCGCCAGGACTTCCCGAAGGGCACGGCACTGCTCCCCCAGTTCCTCCCGACGCTTGTCGTCGGCCAGCAGTCCTTCGATCTCCCCGGCCATCGTCTCGGAACGGCATGCGTCCTGAATCAGCTCCGGAAGGAACTTCCGTCCCGCCACGATGTTGGGCAGCCCGATGCACGTCACCGAGGCCAGCTTCCTGCTGATCCGGTAGGTCATCGAGGACGTGCGGTAGACGATCACGGCCGGCACGCCGAGGAGCGCCAGTTCGAGCGTTGCCGTGCCGGATGCGCAAATCGCAGCCGTCATCCCCCGGAACAGCAGAAACCGTTCGTTTTCCACTATTGTCAGAGGGAGCTCGACCCCCGTCAATATGTCCTGTATCGCGTCCCGGAACCCCGGCGCGGCAAGCGGTACGGCGAAGTGCACGTCGGGGAAGCGCCCCGCGATCCTTCGCGCCGCCGCCACCATCGGGGGGAAGTGCCTACGGATCTCCCCCGGACGGCTCCCCGGAAGAAGCCCCACGACCCTCTTCCCCTCCGGGATTCCGAACCGGCCCGGGTCCGCGACGGCGTCCCAATAGGGTCCCAGTTCGTCGAGAAGGGGATGACCGGCAAACCGCACGTTCACCCCTTTCGCCCTGAGGATCGGCTCCTCGAAGGGAAAGGGGACCACCACGCCCCTCGTGAATCGGGCCAGTTCCCCGGCCCGTCCCGCCCTCCACGCCCACAGCTGCGGGGGAATGTAGTAGATCACGGGGATCCCATGCTCGTTCCCCTTTTTCCCGACCCGGAAGTTGAATTCGGGAAAATCGACGAGAAGCAGAGCGCCCACGTCGGGGCGCGTGGCCCTTTGCACCGCGGCGCGCAGCGCCCGGACGATCGCAGGCAAGTGGCGGGCCACCTCGGTCAACCCGACCACGGAGATCTCCCCGTAATCCAGCAGGAGGCGCACCCCCTCGCTCGCCAGCCGGACGCTCCCGATCCCCTCCATCGGGACCTCGGGAAACCTCTTCCGGAACGCCCGGGCAACCCGAACCGCGTACGTCTCCCCGGAGGGCTCCCCGCAGACGATGAACAGGGTCTTTCTCCCGGGGGTCAACGTCTCCTCATCTTCCGAAGGATGCGGAAGGCCACCTCCAGCGCCGCGAGTCCGTCCGCTCCGGAAACGCGGGGACGTGCGCCGGTCCTCACGCAATCCACGAAGGAGCGGATCTCGTCGCGGAGGGCGTCCCCCTTTTCCGTTTCCAGCAGTTCCCCGGTGATCTCCGGCATCCCCCGCGGCCCCTGCGGGAAAGTCCTTCGGAAAATCTGGATGGAGTTCTCGACGAAGTCCATCGACACGTAGGCTTCTTCCTGGAAGATCCGTATCTTGCGCTGCTTGCGCGCGGAGACCCTGCTCGCCGTCATGTTGGCCACGCATCCGTTGGCGAAGGAGAGCCGGGCGTTCGCGATATCGATGTTCGGGGAGATTACCGGGATCCCGACGGCGCTGATCCGGACGACGGGTGACCGGACGAACGAGAGGAGGAGATCGATGTCGTGGATCATCAGGTCGAGCACCACATCCACGTCCGTGCCTCGGGCCCCGAAGGGCCCGAGCCGATGGCATTCGACGAACCTCGGCTCCTTCAGAACGGACGCGGCGGAGAGGACCGCGGAGTTGAACCTCTCCAGGTGCCCGATCTGGAAGACGAGACGGCGCACCTCGGCCTCCCGGACCAGGGCGCGACCCTCCCGGACGGTCGCCGCGATCGGCTTTTCGAGAAGGACGTGGACCCCCGCGCGCATCGCCTCCTTCGCCACCCGGTAATGGGCGGTCGTGGGCACCGCGATGGATACCGCATCGATCTCCCGGAGCAGCTCCCGGCTGCCCGCACGGAAGGAGGTCCCGAACTCCTCCGCGACCCTCTCCCCCCGTTCCCGGTCGGCGTCGCATACCCCGACGAGAGCGACGTCGTCGAAGGACGCCAATTTCTGGGTGTGCAGCCTTCCGAGGTATCCGACGCCGATGACGCCCACGCGCAGCATGCCCTACCTCTGCACTCCCCGTTTGCTGGACTGGACGAAATCGAGAAGATGCCGGATTTCGGGGAGCGGGGCCGTTTCCGCCGCCGCCCGGGCGAGCGCCTCCCGCATGGGAAGACCCGAACGGAAGAGGATCCGGTACGCCTTCTTCAACTCCGCGATCGTCTCCTCCGAAAAACCGTTCCTTCGGAGCCCGATGAGGTTCAGCCCGTACAGGCCCCTCCCCTTTTGCCCCCGGGCCACGACCGCCGTCACGTACGGGGGGATGTCGAGGGGAAGGCCCGACAGCGCCCCGACCATGGCGAAGGAGCCGATGCGGACGAATTGATGGACCCCCACGAGACCGCCGATGATCGCCTTCGCCCCGACCTCCACGTGCCCGGCCAGCGTGGCCGCGTTGGCAACGATCACACGGTCGCCGACATGACAGTCGTGGGCGACGTGGCAGTACGCCATCAGGAGCACGCCGTTTCCTACACGCGTTACGCCCCCCCCGGCGGCGGTCCCCCGGTTCACCGTGACGTATTCCCGGATGGTGCACCCCTCGCCGATCTCCACCCAGGTTTCCTCCCCCCGGTACTTCAGGTCCTGGGGCGGAGAGCCGATCGACGCGAAGGAATACACCCGGGTATCTTTCCCGACCCGGGCATGGGACTCGATGATCGCGTGCGCACCGACCCTGCACCCTTCCCTCAGTGTCACCCGGGGTCCGATCATGGCGTACGCCCCGACCTCCACCCCTTCCCCCAGCACCGCTCCGGGATCGATGATCGCCGTCGGATGAATCATCGGCCCGCTCCTTCCAGGTCCCGCTCGTTCCGCGGGTGGGCGAGGGACGCCGTCAGGTCGGCCACCGCGGCGAGGACACCGTCCACGGTGGCCTCTCCGTGCATTTTCCAGACCGATCCCTTGCGGCCGATGACGGTACACTCGAGGCGGAGCTGGTCTCCCGGGACGACGGGCCGGCGGAATTTGCATTTGTCGATTCCGGCAAAAAAGGCGATTTTTCCCTCGTTGCCCATCGCCTTGAGGGCGAGGAACCCTCCCGCCTGGGCCAACGCCTCGATGATGAGCACCCCGGGCATGATGGGGTAGTCGGGGAAGTGCCCCGCGAAGAAGGGCTCATCGATGGTAACGTTCTTCAACCCGACCACGCGCCGGCCCGGCTCCAGCTCGACGATCCGGTCCAGCAGAAGAAAAGGAAACCGGTGGGGCAGCAACTTCATGATCTCCCGGGCAGTGAACATGTCTCTATCCCCTCCTTGGGTTATTCCCTTCTTCCAGCCGCTTCACGCGGCGGAAGAGTTCCGGGAGCTTCGGAAGCAGGGTCGCCATCCGGAGCCAGACCGGATGCGGCATCGCCGGAATCCCCGACCAGGCCCGTGCTTCCGAGACGCGCAGGGAAACGGGAACGCCGCTTTTCGCCCCCAGCAGGATGCCGTCCTCCACCTCGAGATGGCCCGCGAGACCCGCTTGCCCCCCGATCATGACGCGATTGCCGATCCGCACGCTCCCGGAGATTCCGGCCTGCGCCGCGATCACCGTGTCGCTTCCGATGACCACGTTGTGTCCGACCTGGACGAGATTGTCCAGCTTCGTCCCCCGGGATATCCGGGTGACGCCGAGCGCCGCCCTGTCGATGGTGGTGTTCGCCCCGATCTCCACATCGTCCCCGATCTCGACCGTCCCCACCTGGGGGATCTTCCGGAACCCTTCGGCGGTCGGAGCGAAACCGAACCCGTCGCTCCCGATGACGCATCCCGCGTGCAGAATCACCCGGGAGCCCACCTTGACGTCGTGGTACAACACGACATGGGGATACGCCAGGCAGTCCGGACCGATGCTCACCCCCTTCCCGACATAAACCCCGGGGAACAGCGCGGTGCGGTCCCCCACCTCGGCGCCTTCCTGGATGACCACGAACGGCGCGACGGCGACATCCCGTCCGAGACGGGCGGACGGGTCGACCACCGCTTTGTCCGATATCCCCGGGGCGGGGCGCGCGGGCGGGTGAAACGCTTCCATGGCGCACGCGAATGCGAAGTACGGATTATCGGAAAGGAGAAACGCCGTCTGCGCCCCAGGCACGACTTCCTTCGCGATGATCGCCGTGGCCTTCGAATCCTTCGCGAAGCGGGCGTACTTCGGGTTCGCGAGAAACGTCACCTGACCCGGACCCGCCTCCTCGATCGGGGCGATACCGGCGACGACCCTCTCCCCGTCTCCGACCAGCCGCGCCCCGATCCGGTCCGCGAGGTCGGAGAGGCGGAACTCATTTCCCACCGGGCTTCTCCTTGTTCACCAGATCGAGCACCTTGGAGGTGATGTCCAGCGAGGGGTTGGAATAGACCACCCCGCTGCTCCTCTCCAGCAGCAGGTCGATCTTTTCCTGCTCCACAACCTTTTCCCACTGCCCCTCCACGATCTTCAAGACCCCGCGCGTAAGTTCGCCCTGACGGTTCTGCATCTCCTTTTCCGCCTCCTGGGTGAGTTGGCGAAGTTCGGCGACCTTCGCGTTGAGCGCGTCCTCCCTTTCCTTCAATTTCTCCTTTCCCAGGAGAATCTTCTGCTTGTCCAGCTCCTCCTTCATCTTCCGGGCTTCCTCGCCCCTCGCGTCGATCTTCTTCTTCAGCTCCTCGTACCTGTCCTCCATCTTCTTTCTCGCGGCCTTCCCGGCCTCGGATTCGTTCATGACCTTGTTGACGTCGATCACCGCCACTTTGAGTCCTTCCGCGAACGACGAACTTGCGGCCAGTACGGCTGCCGCGAGCAACACCGCCAAGATCCAGAGAACCCTCCCGTTCATCGCAAAACCTCCTGGTTAGAATGCCGTGCCGATCGTGAACTCCATCACCCGTTTCGCCTCGCCGGGGGCAGGGTTGAGATTCCATCCCCACTCGAACCGCAACGGTCCCATGGGGGAGTACCAGCGGATGCCCAATCCTGCCGCATACTTTAGCGCCTCGCCGTCCCAAGGCCAATCCCCCTGCCTCCAGGTGTTGCCCGCGTCGAAAAACAGGACCCCCTTGAACCCGAACTCGCCGAACAGGGGAAAGAGGTACTCCACGTTCGCCACCAGTTCCTTGTTCCCGCCGATCCGCTCGCCGGTGTTCGGGTCGGTCGGAGAAATGGTCAGCGATTTAAATCCCCGGATGCTGTAGGGCCCTCCGAGGAAGAACCGTTCGAAGATCGGCACTCTCCCCCCCACCGTGCTGATCACGTGCCCCCACAAAATGTTCCCGGAGAGGACGGTCGACGTCGTCACGGGATAAAAGACCTTCCCGCTCAGGAAGTATTTCACGAAGTCGGAGTCCCCGCCCAGCGGACCGCCGGCGTACTCCACCGTCGCGGACTCCACGGTTCCGCGAGACGGGTCGATGTGCTTGTCCGTGGTGTTCCGGTTGACGTTGAACGCGATGCTCCGGGTCTGCTGGGCCCCCTTGCTGAACTCCTCCTTCAGGATCTGGGAGACCGCCTCCCCCGGGTCGGAGATCCGGATGGAGTCGACCCGGAAGGCCATGCTGGCGGACGTGTCCCTCGTGAACGAGTACCCGATGCCCACCTTTCCCCCCACCGACTTCCGGTTGAAGTCGGTGTACTTCGTATCCGTCTTGTACGCATTCAGGAGGAGGCTGAGGTCGGTATCGAGGAAATAGGGGTCCCGGAAATCCAAGCTGAACAACGTCCTCCGGGCGCCGAACTGCGAAATGAGAGAAGCTTTCCAGCCCCTCCCCAGGAGGTTGTTCTCGGTCACCTGGACCACCCCGAACAGCTTGTCCACGGAGCTGAAACCCATCCCGCCCGACAGGGTGCCCGTCGGGCCCTCCTGGATCTCCACCTTGACGTCCATTTCCTGGGACACCACCGAGGGCGCCGTGCTGATCTTGATGTCCTTGAAGTAGGAAAGGCGGGTGAGGTTCTCCTTGCTCTTCTTGAGCCCGGTGGCGGTGTACGTCCTGCCGTCGCTCACGTCCAGGTTGCGGCGGATCACGCGGTCGAGCGTCTTGGTGTTGCCGACCACCTCCACCTTCCCGAAACGGAATTTCTCCCCCCGCGCCATCTTGTACGTCACGTCGGCGAGGGGGTATTCCTTCCGCTTCTCTACGAGGGGGGAGACGAGTGCAAGGGCGTACCCCTGGTCGTTCAGGACATTGGTCAGGGAGAGGACGTCCGCAAGCAGGGTGTCCCGGCTGAACACGTCTCCGCTTTTCAGCTTACCCTTCTCTCGTATCTCCTTCTCGGTCAGCCCGGATTCCCCGGAAAAGCGGATCTCCCCTACGCGGTACTGCCGCCCCTCGAACACGTGGATCGTCAACAGCAGTCCCTTCGGCAACCTCCCGATCTCGGGATCGGAAACCTTGGAGTCCAGAAACCCGTTGTTCTGGTACAGGGCCTCGATCCGCCGGATGTCGTTCTCGATTACGTCTTTCTTCAATGCCCCCGAGTCGGTAAGAAACGAGAAGAGCCCCTTCTCTTTCGTCTCCATCGTCTTCCGGATTTCCTTCACTCCCAGATACCGGTTCCCGGTGATCCGGATCTTGCCGATCTTGAGCTTTTCCCCTTCCGATACGCGAAAGAAGACGCGGATGGAGCCGTCCGCCTCCTCCTCGAAGGAGGAATCGACGGTCGCGTCGTAAAACCCCTTGTTCTGGCAGACCTCGACCATCTTGCGCCCGGACTCCTTGACCTTCTCCTCCTGGAAAAGGGTCCGCTCCTTGACGGTGAGGGCCGCCTTGAGGTCGGCGGTGTCCACCTCCTTGTTCCCCGCGATGGAGATCGAGGAGACGATCGGCTTCTCGGTGACGAGCACGGTCAGATGCAGCCCGCCGGGAGCATCCTCCGCGTCGATCTTCACGTCGGAGAAATACCCCATGCGGTAAATCGCCTTCACATCCTCCCGGATCCGGGCGGGGGCGAACTCTTCTCCGACACGGGTCCCCATGACCCCGAGGATCGCGTCGGCTCCCACCCGGTTCGCCCCTTCCACCCGGATCTTCAAAACGGGAAAACCGGCGGAACCGGCGGGGAAAGGACGGATTGCCGCGATCGCCAGGAGGGCTGCAACGGCGGAAGCGGCAACCCGCAAGGGGGTCAACGTACGATCCGCCCGTCGTCGATTTTCAGTACCCGGTGCATTCTCCCGGCCAGTCCCTCGTTGTGCGTGACGACCACAAGGGAAAGCCCCCTTTTCCTGTTCAGATCGACGAGAAGGTCCGCGACCCCCATCGCGGTCTCCTTGTCCAGGTTCCCGGTCGGTTCATCGGCAAGGAGGATTTCGGGGCCCATCGCCAACGCCCGGCAGATGGCCACCCTCTGCTGTTCCCCCCCGGAGAGTTCCCCGACCCGGTGCGTGGCCCTCCCGGAAAGTCCGACTTCCGAGAGAAGCTCCTCCGCCCTCTTCCGGGCCTCCTCCCGCCCCGTCCCGGCGATCAGGCAGGGGAGCATGACGTTTTCCCGGGCGTCGAATTCCGGCAGCAGGTGATGGAACTGGAAAACGAAGCCCACTTTCCGGTTCCGGAACCCGGCAAGCTTCTCCTCGGGCAAGGATGTCACGTCCTCCCCGTCATAGAGCACGTTCCCGGAAGTCGCCCGGTCGAGGGTTCCCACAATCTGGAGAAGGGTCGTCTTGCCGGCTCCCGACACCCCCACGACGCTGAGCATCTCCCCCCGGCCCAGCGTGAACGAGATCCCCTTGAGCACCTCGAGCATTCCCCCCTTCTTCCGGAATTCCTTCCGGAGGTTTTCGACGCGGAGGAAATCGACGCTATTCATACCGGATCGCCTCCGCCGGGTCGACGAGGGATGCCTGCCGCGCGGGGTACAGGGTCGCCAGGAAACAGATCACGATGGAGCTCACTCCGACCAGGATCAGGATCCCGGGGGAAAGGGCCACCGGAAGGGTGGAGATGTAATAGACGTCGCTCGGCAGATGGATGAACTCGTACCGGCGGAGGAGGAAGCAGAGGAGACCTCCGAACAATGTCCCCGCGGTGGTTCCCGCCACTCCGATCAGGAGCCCCTCGAGGGCGAAGATCTTCCGGATCATCCTCCGGCTGGCGCCGAGGGTCATCAGCACGGCGATGTCCTTGTTCTTGTCCATGACGACCATGATGAGCGTGCTGATGATGTTGAACGCGGCGACCATCACGATCAGGACGAGGATGACGAACATCACCACCTTCTCCAGCTTCAGCGCCGAGAACAGGTTCCGGTTGCTCTGCATCCAGTCCTTCGCCCAGTAAGGGTAGCCGAGCTCCTCCCGGATTCGGTTCGCGATCCGCCCCGCCTGGTAGATGTCGCCGACCTTCACCTCTACCCCCGTGGCCCGCCCCTCCATCCCCAGGAGCCTGCCCGCCTCTTCCAGGGACACGTAGGCGAACGAGGAGTCGTACTCGTACATCCCCGATTCGGCGAGCCCCACCACGCGGAACCTCGCCACACCCGGGAACGCCCCCATCGGAGTCACGTTCCCCCCGGGGGCCAGGACCTCCACGAGGTCTCCCACGGACACCCCCAAATTGCCGGCAAGCTCCTTCCCGAGGATCACCCCCGGAATCCCTTTCTCCGTCCTCTTCTCGAGATCCTCGATCCTCCCCTTGCGGACGTCCCGGGATATCCGCGTCACCTTCCCGATGGTGGCGACGTCCACGCCGCGCAGGACCCCCCCCGTCGATCCGGTACCGGAGGAGATCATCACCGGGGAGAAGAGGTACGGGCTCGTCGCTTCCACGCCCTCCACCGACCCGACCCGCCGGGCAAGGGCGAACGGGTCCGCGATGCTCCCCTCGAGACTGGTGACGTGAACGTGGGCCGTGGCTCCGAGAATGCGGTCTTTCAGCTCCTTCTCGAACCCGCTCATCACGGCCAGGACGATGATGAGGGCCATCACCCCGACCGTCACCCCCAGAATCGAGATCACGGTGATGATGGAGATGAACGTCTGCTTCCGCTTGGCCCGGAGGTATTTCAGGCCGATGAAATATTCCACCGGGAGCTCCACCCTGCGCTACCCCTCCTTCCGGAGCTGCGGGAAGAGGATGACGTCCCGGATGGAGGGGGAGTCGGTGAACAGCATCACCAGACGATCGACCCCGATCCCTTCGCCCGCCGCCGGCGGCATCCCGTATTCGAGCGCACGGAGGTAATCCTCGTCCATCGCATGCGCCGACTCGTCCCCCTTTTCCCGCGCGCGCTGCTGCTGCTCGAACCTTCGTCTCTGCTCCAGGGGGTCGTTCAGCTCGGAGAACGCGTTGGCGATCTCCCTTCCCCGGACGATCAGCTCGAATCGGTCCACGACGTGGGGACGGGAATCGTTCGCGCGGGAAAGGGGCGACACCTCGATGGGATACTCCGTGACGAACGTGGGCCCCTGGATCTTCGACTCGGCGACTTCTTCGAAGATCGCGGCCAGGAGAGCGCCCGCGGTCGCGTCCTCCTTCACGGGAAGTTCCAGACCGCGAGCCATTTCCCGCAGGAACCCCGGGTCGGAAAGCCGCTCCGCGGGGACGTTCGCGTACCGGGAGACCGCTTCGGCGACCGTCATGCGCTCCCAGGGAGGGGCGAAATCGATCGTCTCCCCCTGAACGGACACGACGGTTTTCCCGAAGAGGGAGAGCGCGAGGGAGGACAGCATCTCCTCCGTGAGCCGCATGAAATCCTCGTAGGTCGCGTGCGCCTGGTAGAATTCGAGCATCGTGAACTCGGGGTTGTGCTGGGTGGAGATCCCCTCGTTGCGGAAGTTCCGGTTGATCTCGAATACGCGCTCGATCCCCCCCACAAGAAGCCGCTTGAGATACAGTTCGGGCGCGATCCGCAGATACAGGTCCATGTCCAGGGTGTTGTGGTGGGTGATGAACGGCCGGGCGGCCGCCCCGCCCGCCACCGGCTGCATCATCGGGGTCTCCACCTCGAGGAAGTCCCGCGACGTCAGAAAGTTCCGCAGAAACGATATGATCTGGCTGCGCCGCCGGAATACCTCCCGGGACCCGTCATTGACGATGAGGTCCACGTACCTCTGACGGTAGCGGGTCTCCACGTCGGAGAGCCCGTGCCATTTCTCGGGAAGAGGCCTGAGCGACTTGGCGAGGAGGCGGATCCGCTCTCCCTGGATCGTCAGCTCCCCCGTGCGGGTGAGGAAGAGGAAACCTTCCACCCAGACGATGTCCCCGATGTCCGTCGTGTCCCGGAATCGCGAATACGCTTCTTCTCCGATCCGGTCCTGTCTGAGATACGCCTGAAGCCTCCCCGTGCGGTCGGCGATCACCAGGAACACGGCCTTCCCGAAGTGCCGCGCGGCAACGATCCGGCCGGCGATGTCGACCTGGATCTGCGCCTTCGCCAGATCCTCCCCCTCCCGGCCTTCGGCGGCTTGTTTCGCTGCGGCCGCCGTCCAGCCCACCCGCTGGTCGTTCGGGTACGGGTTCTCCCCGCCGCGCCGGACCTCGTCCGCTTTGCGGATCCGCTCCCTGACGAGGTCGTTCCACTCTTCCTTCACGCGGTCCCTCCGTTGGTTTTCCGCGCAGCTTCCGGGAGACTGCCGTCCCGCCCGGCACGCTTGCGCATTGCCCGGTTATGCGGACCGTTGCTCCCCTTCCGCACTCGCGGAAAGAAGGTATTTCCGGATGAGTTCCATGATGTCGCCGTCGAGGACGGCGTCCACGTTTCCCGTTTCGTGCCCCGTCCGGTGGTCCTTCACCATGCGGTACGGGGCAAGGACGTACGACCGGATCTGGGACCCCCAGGCGATGTCTTTCTTGGTCTTGTGCGCTTCCGCGGCCTTTTCCGCCCTCTGGCGCATTTCGAGCTCGTACAGTTTCGACCGGAGGATCTTCATCGCCATGGCCCGGTTCTTGTGCTGGGACCGCTCCTGCTGGCACAACACCGTGACCCCGCTCGGCTCGTGGGTGATCCGGACCGCGGACTCGACCTTGTTCACGTGCTGCCCCCCCGCCCCTCCCGACCGGAGGGTGTCGACTTTCAGGTCCGAATCGTTGATCTGGATCTGGACGTCGTCGTCGATCTCGGGAGAGACGAAGACCGAGGCGAACGACGTGTGGCGCCGCTTGTTCGCGTCGAACGGGGAGATGCGCACGAGCCGGTGCACGCCGCTTTCCGCCTTCAGGTATCCGTACGGGTGGTCACCGGACACGAGGAATGTCACGCTCTTGATCCCGGCCTCCTCCCCCTCCTGCCGCTCGACCATTTCGACCTCGAACCCGCTCCGGTCGGCGAATCGGGTGTACATCCGGAGAAGCATCTCCGCCCAGTCCTGGGACTCCGTTCCCCCGGCGCCGGCATGGATCGTCATGATGGCGTTCCGGTCGTCGCTCTCCCCGCCGAGCATCCGTTCCATCTCCAGATCGTCGAGGCGGTCCGCCAAGGAACGGGCATGTTCCTCGATCTCGGCGGCGAGGGAGTCATCCTCCGACTCGTCGGCCAGCTCGAGGTATGCGCGGAGGTCCTCCAGGGTGTTTGCAATCTCGGTCCATTTCGCGAGGAATGTCTCGAGAACTTTCCGCTCCTTCAGGAAAGACTCCGCCTTTTCGGGGGAATCCCAGAATCCTTCCCTGGCCGCGGCTTCCTCGAGTTCGTTCAGGCGGGCCCTCTTGCGGTCTACCTCAAAGGTAGCCCCTGAGATCGTTGACGCGAGACTCAAGCACGGCGGTCTTTTCTGCCAGGACTCCTACGGCCATCGGTTTCTCTCCCGGGAATGATCAGGATTAAAAAAGCTATTATAGTACATGAAATTGCGAATAGATCCCCCGTTTTCGCGTATGTCGTCTCTTCCCTTCGCGGGTGGATTTGCGCCACCAGCGTCCCTTTGCGGAAAAGCCCCAGCCGGGCCACCACCTCCCCCCTCTCGTCGATCACCGCGCTTACGCCCGAGTTCGCGGCGCGCACCATCGGCCTTCGGAACTCGACCGTCCTCATCCTCGCCATGGCGAGGTGCTGATGGGGGGCGACCGTGTCCCCGAACCAGGCGTCGTTGGTGACGTTCACCAGCCACCGGGCGCCCTCCCGGACGCTATCCCGGATGATTTCCGGGAAGACCGCCTCGTAGCAGACGGAGGCCCCGACGGGTTCCCCCCGCACGGTGAACAAGGCCGGCCCGACCCCGGCGGAAAAATCCTCCTCCCCCGCCGTCAGTTTCCGGAGGAAGAAGAGAAGGCGCTTGAGAGGAATGTATTCCCCGAACGGAACGAGATGCCTCTTGTCGTACCGACCGTTGGCGATCCCTCTTTCATCAAGGTGGAACACGCTGTTGTAATACTTTCCCCCCGCGGAGGGGTCGAACCAGGGAGCGCCGAAGATGATCGGTATCCGGTTCTCCATCGCCGCGGCATCCACCACTGCGCTCATCTCCGGTTCCCATCCGTAGAAAAACGGCGCGGCCGTCTCCGGCCAAACGACCACCTCGGCGCCCTTTTCCCTCGCCTCCTTTGTCAGGTCCCCGTATATTGCAAGCGTCTTCTTCTGGTGCGAGGGGGACCACTTGACCGACTGATCGATCCCCCCCTGTGCAATCCCGACCCGGACGGTCTCCCCGTTCGATTCCGCATCCTCCGGCCCCTTTCCCGAGGCGCCGTACGCGAAGAGAAACGCGGCGACCGCGGCCGCGCCGGCGAGATGCACGAGAACTCCCCTGCGTTTCCCGCGGGCAGCCTCCGCCCCTGCCCGGTACAGACATACGTTCGCCGTCGCCAGGAGGAATCCCAGTCCGTAGACGCCCGCCAGGTCGGCTGCCTGGCGGAGGAAGGAATGGCCGGAGAGACTGTACCCCAAAAGAAGCCAGGGGAACCCGGTGAACAGGACGGCCCTCAGGTACTCGACGCACACCCATGCCGCGGGAAACACCCATAGACCTGCGATGCCGAAGCGTCTGCGAAGCCGGTGGGCAATCGCCGCGGCGACGGATACGTAGACCCCGAGATAGGCCGAGACCAGCAGGGCGGAAAGCGACCCCAGAGCCCATCCCAGATTCCCTTGCACGGCCACCGTGTAGGCGATCCAATACATGAGGAGCAGATTGCCGAGGGTGCCCGCGACAAACCCCCTGCGCGCGGCCTGGCGGGCGTTACCGGAGGAGGTGGACAGGATCAGGAGCGGCACGAGGCACGCAAACGGAAGCCCCGGAACGTCGTATCCGGGCATCCCCAGCGCGTACAGGGCGGCGAAGGCTGCGCAGAGTGCCGCCGTTCCGGAAAACGCGGCCACCGGAAAAGGGAAGTCGAACGCGTCGCCCCCGGAAAATTCGCCCTTCAAATGGGGCTTCTCCCCTCTTTCAGGCAGGAGCGGTACACGCGGATTTCCTCCCTGCGCATCCTGGCCGCCTCGACCCTTCCCTTTTCGTGATCGTGCCCCAAAAGGTGCGCCACTCCGTGGACGATGAAGAAGAAGACCCTCTCCTCCTTCGAGCATGGCCAGTCGCTGGTCTGCGAGAGGCAGGCGGGCGCGGAAAGGAGGATGTCCCCCGCGACCCGGGAAGAAGGCCCTTGCCCGGCGTCTTCCTCGGGAAACGAGATTACGTTCGTCGTCCCCGGCCGTCCGAGGAATTCCCGGTTCCAACGCTCCATCTCCTCGTCCCCCACCACGAGGATCCTCAAGTTCGCCCCGGACAGATGCAGGAAACGGAGGGACCGCCGGACAAGGGCGCGGAGAACCTCGCCGCGAAAGGGGGCCGGCCGGATGTGCTGCCGGATGCTGATCCGGTACCTTTGCGCCCCCCGGCTCACGGTCTCCCGCTCGCGGGGGTTTTCGGATATTCGACGCGGGTGTGGGAAACGGCGGAAAGGACCCTGCTGAAGGATGTTCCGACCGCATGGAGGTCGCGCAGCGTCATGTCGCACTCGTTGAGCTGTCCGTCGAGGTAGGCCCGGTTCACGATGCGGGTCACCGTCTCCTCGATCTCCTCGGGGGAAGGGTTCCGGAGGCTCCGGCTGGCGGCTTCGGCGGCATCCGCGAGCATGATGATGGCGGCCTCGCGCGTTCTGGGCCGGGGACCCGGGTAGCGGAAACTCTCCTCGGACGCCTTCCGCTCCCGGATCATGGGCTGCGCCTTGTCCAGGAAAAAGTAGAGGAGACTGGTGCCGTGGTGCTGGGAGATGATCTCGGCGATTCGCTCCCCGAGCCGGTGCTCGTTGGCGAGGCGGACCCCCTCCTTTACGTGGTTGAGGATGACGAGCCGGCTCATTCCCGGGGTGAGAGTATCGTGAATATTCCCCGCGCCGACCTGGTTTTCGGAGAAATATTCGGGCTTCGCGATCTTCCCCACGTCGTGAAACAACGCCGCCACCCGGCACAGGAGGGGGTTGGCGCCGATCGCCTCGGCGCCCGCCTCGGCGAGGGTCCCCACCACGACGCTGTGGTGGAACGTCCCGGGAGCCTCGATCATGAGGCGCCGCAGGAGGGGATGCCCGGTGCTCCCCAGTTCCATGAGACGGATGTCGCTCGTGTATCCGAAGGCGTATTCGGCCACCGGGAGGATGGCGAGGGCGATCGGGCCGGCGACCAGCCCGCTCACAACCCCGAAGATCCCCGCCCATACGATTCCGGATTCCCCGTAAAAGGCGAACTCGAGCGAGACGGCGGCAAGGGCGCACACGGCGGAAGTGAGGACCCCCGCCCAGAGCATCCGGTATCGGTCCGGAATCCGCCCCGACCGGGAGGCCCCCGCCGTCCCGGCGAGGAGCAGAAAGAGGAGGGTCGACCACCTCCCCTGGGCGGCGGCGGCGGAAAGCACGGAAGCGGCGACCGTGAACAGGATCGCCACCTCCGAATTCAGGAGGACCCGGACCACCATGGCGAAGGCGGGCAACGGGATGAGGTAGACGTAGAGGTGCGACGGGAAGGCTCCTCCCCAGGCGGAAAAACCGGCGGGAAGAACATCCATCACCGTTTTCGCGAGGAAGAAAAGGGCCAGCGCCAGCGAGCAAAGGAAAAGGAAATCCCTCGCGGCCAGCCGAACCTTCCGGACCTCCCGCCCCGCGAACCCGAACCATTCCGTCAGAAAGAGGGCGACCGCCAGGGTCAGGGCCACCGCACCGACGAAGGGGAACATCTTCCCGTACCGCCCGGCCGCGCGGGGAAGCAGCTCCTCCCCCCACAGGTAGAAGAGGACAACGAACACCGCCGCGGAGAACAGCCCCAACGCCCCCTCTTTCAGCGAGCGGTCCCTCCGCGTCCCCGGAGCGGGATCGGGGGGACGGTTACTCCGGGACCCTTTTTTCGTATCGTTCATAGGCCTTGATGATCTCCTGCACGATCGGGTGCCTGACCACATCGATCTCGGTGAACCAGCAGAACCGGATCCCCTCCATTTCCTTGAGGATCGAGAGCGCCTCGTTCAACCCGGAGATGCGCCCCGACGGGAGGTCCGTCTGGGTGATGTCCCCCGTGATCACCGCCTTGGAGCCGAACCCGATCCGGGTCAGGAACATCTTCATCTGCTCGGACGTGGTGTTCTGCGCCTCGTCGAGGATCACGAAGGAGTCGTTGAGCGTCCTCCCCCGCATGAACGCCAGGGGGGCGACCTCGATGACGCCCCGCTCCATCATCTTGGCCGCCTGCTCGTATTCGAGCATCGTGTACAGGGCGTCGTGAAGCGGCCGGAGATAGGGATTGACCTTCTCCGCCATGTCCCCCGGGAGGAAGCCGAGTTTCTCCCCCGCCTCGACCGCCGGGCGGGCGAGGACGATCCGTTTGACCTCTTTTCGCAGGAGAAAACCGACCGCCATCGCCATGGCGAGAAAGGTCTTGCCCGTTCCGGCGGGCCCGATTCCGAAGACGATGTCGCAATCGCGCATGGCGTCGAGGTACTTCTTCTGCGCGACGCTCTTGGGCGTGATGATCTTGTTGCGGGAGGACTTGAACACCACGTCCTCGAAAACGCTCGCCACCTCGGCGTGCCGGTCCGAACGGACGATCTTCACCGCGGCCACGACATCGTTGGACGTGATGGGAATCCCCTTGCGGAGGACGCGGTACAGGCCCGTGAGGACCTTCACGGAAATCTCCACCGAGAGCGGGTCGCCGGCCAGGGTCAGCACGTTCCCCTTCGGGAGGATCGTGACACCGAGGAACTTTTCCACGATTTTCAGATGGTCGTCCTGGCTCCCGAACAGGTCCGCGAGGACCGCGGGGTCGTCGAAACGGACCGTCTCTTCCCTCCGCTTACCCGTCTCCATCCGTCTTCCCGCCTTTCCGTTAACGGTAGAACTCCGCCCAGCCTGCGAGGAGGTGCCTCGCCGGGGGGGACAAAAGGATCCTGTACACCCAGAATCCCGCCACGATCGCCGCAAGCGACCATATCGCCGCCCGGACGCAGCCGATCGAGAATCTGCGCGCCATGTCCTCCCGGACGGCACGCCCCGTGTCCTGGGTCTCCGAGTCCACCGGGGAGATCTCCACCAGCCCCCGGTCCCAGAGCCCCCACAACGCCTTCAGCCCCTCGTGCCAGGTGAGGCAGGCTTTCCGGAACACCTGGTACGGGTCGGAGGAGAAATAGACCGCCCCCCAGACCTCCCTTTCCTGGGGGGGGAGAGCCATCGGATCGATCTTCACGCCCCACTTTCGGACGACCTTGAACCTTTCGGGTGGAAATTTCTCGCGAATCCAGGCATATTCATCCAGAAACTGCATCCCTTCCATGAGCAATCTATCCCCGTGGATGGGAGTGGCCATCCAGGCGGGGGGTCGCACCGAAAAGACCTCGAACCGGTAATCTCCTTCCTTGATCCGCAGCGAGAAGTAGAGACTGTCCTTGACCTGCAGGTAGAGGTACTGGGCGAGCTTCTCCCGGGAGATCTTTCCCTTCTCCACCAGGATCTCCCCGATCTTTTTTTTCCCCTTCTCCTGGATGGAAAGAATCCGGCGGAGCTCCTCCGCGGTCAGGTACCCGGCGTCCACCAGCATGTTCCCGATCAGGGTGGATGGGGCCTTCTGCCGGTCGGGCTGGACGTCTACGATCATTCCGTTCGAAAAAAGAAAGATCGTCTCCCTATCGTCCCCCCGGATCGTGAGGGCCCCGCTCTTTTGCTGGCTGGTCACCAGCTGGAAAATTTCCGGGATGCCGAAGTCGGCGATCTTTCCCTGCACGCCTTACCCTCTTTTTCCGCTGATCTTCAGTGTTTGCTGCATCCTTCCGAACGACCGGATCCCCCATGCCGCCCCGACGATCCACAGGACCCCCGTGACGAGGAAGGCCCACCGGGCGACGATCGACTCGAGATCGGAGAGGATGTCCCCTGTCCCCCGGGCGCCGATGGACACCGATACCGCTGCCAGGGACAGGCATAGAAGCACGACGTACAGCATCGTCCACCCCTCCTTCCCGGACCACAATCCCCCGGAGCCGGGCACCACGACCGAACCCGCCCTGACGGTGTTCCGATGCATCCGGATCCCCTGGATTCTCCGTTCCTTCTCCTCCCCCTCCCGGATCCCCCACCCGACCTGCATCCGGCACATGTTGCAGAAATCGGAGGCTTCCCGGATCCCCACGATGAGGGTTCGGGTGCCGCAACCCCGGCAGGCGGTATGGACCCACACCCGGAGGGAAAAAAACTTCCAGATCACCGAGGTAAGCCAGACGGCGAAGAGAAAGAGGAGAGCGACGCCGGGCGAAAGCGGGCGGAAGAACATCCGGTAAACCTCCCCCTCGCCCGCCTCCCGATAGAGATCATGCCCCCGTTGCAAGGTCGCCCAGACAAGCTCGTCCACGGGAAGGGGGGAGCCCACCCATTCCCCGGCCTCCATGTCGGAGGGTCGGAAACGGAAGGGAGAGAGCTTCTGCACCCGGTCCCATGCCAGCGGCTGGATCATCCGCGCGCGCTCAAAATTGAACAGCTGGAGGTACCCCTGATAGACGTTCCACAGGGCCGCTCCCTCTCCGGGCCGCTTCACGAACGCGGCCTCGAAGTCGGAAAGGGCCGCCCTCATCCTTCCCTGTTTCGCCCTGGTGATCCCCCTGTTGTTTCTCGCCTCGGGAAGATCCTGTCCCGCCTCGATGAGTTCCGTCCAGAGCCGCTCCGCGCCCGCGTGATCTCCCGCCTGCATCTTCGCGCGCGCCCGGGAAAACAGGACCAGCCAGGAGGGCGCCGCCCCGTTCCCCTGCGCTACCCCTTCCCCGGATTCCGAAGGCCACGTGCGGGAGATCGATCCGTCGACCCCTAAATACCCTTCCCCCGGCGCATCGCCCGCCACCCTGCTTGCGAGATGCAGCATGCTTCCCCCGAAGAAAATCCCCACGATGAGGAGGATCGCGATCGCCATCAGCATCAGTTCCCCCCGGCGAAGATACGCAACCGAAAGCACCATCCAGTAGCACGCCACGACCGCGAGCCCGAACCCTGCGAACAGGGGCAGAAGAAAAAGAACGGCGACCGCCAGGGGGGACAGGTAGTCCCGATAGGGAAGCCGCAAGACCCTCGGGATGTCCAATTCCAGGGAGGGACGCGCCCGGAGGAAGAGGGCGATCGAGGTCCACACCACGAACCAGCATGCGGCCGCCAATGCAAAGGAGACGAGCCAGACGGCATACCCCAGCCGGGCCGGGCCGAACCGCCGAACCGCCCCCGACAAATCCGCGAGGTCGGGGAAGAGGTCCGAAAACCGCAGGCCGCGAATATCCTCCATGACCATCCAGGCCCACATCGTGGCCGAAAGAGGGGAAATCTCCGCGATGAGCCGGAATGCGGGTCCCAGCCCGTTCTTCCATCCTTCCCGGTCCGCCCGGCGGAAGACGAGTTCCGGGATGGCGTTGACGGACAGGATGCCATGGGAGTACATTTTCTTCCGGAGCCCCCGGACCTCGATTGCCAGCTCCTCCTCCTTGCCCGGGCCCGCTGCCTCCACCACGCGAAGGGCCTGCGCCCGCACCTCGGGGGCGTACCCGGGAAAAAGATCGTCCGCCCCGCTACGCACCGGAAACCCCAGGAGGAAGACGAGGAAAAAGAAAAGGATCATCGCAGGAGAGGACCGGACACGGCCGCTGGGAACCTCGATCATCATAAACATTGCATGTTATCATTCCTCAAAGGAAAATTCGATATGGGCAATTTCTCGTCCCTTGTGCAGATCATGGCGCGGCTTCGGGGGGAAGGCGGCTGCGAATGGGATCGGGCCCAGACGCAAGCCACCCTTCGCCCGTACCTCCTCGAGGAGGCTCACGAGGTCGTGGACGCCATCTCCCGGAAGGACCCGGCGCTTCTGTGCGAGGAACTGGGGGACCTCCTCCTTCAGATCCTCTTCCACGCCCAGATCGCCAGCGAGAAGGGGGAGTTCACCATCGCCGACGTGATCGAATCGATCTCGCAGAAGATGGTGCGGAGGCACCCGCACGTCTTCTCCGATGCCAGTGCGGCAACACCGGAAGCGGTTTCCCTTCAGTGGGAACATATCAAGAAAACAAAGGAAAACCGGAATCATGCCTCCCGCATCGGGGGCGTCCCCGAGAGTTTCCCCTCCCTTCTCCGGGCAGCCAAGATCACGAAAAAGGCGGCTCGAGCTGGATTCGACTGGGAAAACACCGGCCAGGTCGAAAAAAAGGTCGGGGAGGAGATCGAGGAGCTCAAAGAAGCGATTGCCGCGGGAGACCCCGAGGAGATGGAGCACGAGTTGGGGGACACGTTCTTCGCGCTGGTCAACCTTGCCCGGTTCCTCAATGTCAACCCGGAGGTCGCCATGGCCGCGGCCAACAAGCGGTTCGAGCGCCGGTTCGAAGCGATGGAAAAAATCGCCGAGGAATCAGGCCGTTCCATCGAGCAGACGGATCCGTCCACGCTCGACCTGTTTTGGGAAAAAGCGAAAAAGATGACGAAGTGACCGATTCCCCCCTCTCACCACGAACGATTCGCGCCCGTTCGCTCGTCGCGGCCTTCCCTGTCCCTTCTTTTCCTTTGACATTTCTTCCCTCTACGCATTAGATTGCTGGTTTACCGCATTTTTCCAGTTCTCTCAGGAGGAACCTTTTGGCCAAGACCAAGTCCGCGATCAAGCGGCACAAGCAGAGTTTGAAACGACGGACGAGGAACCGGCACATCCGCTCCTCGGTGAAGACCGCCATCAAGGAAGTACGATCCACCCTCGAAAGCAAGGGCGTCGAGGAGGCGGCGAAGGTCCTCTCGAAGGCATCTTCCGCCATTTCCCGGGCCGGCTCGAAGGGCGTCCTGCACAGGAAGAACGTCGCCCGGAAAGTGGCCAGGCTTTCCAGGGCGATCCACAAGGCGGCCGCGGGCGGCAAGTAATCCCTTCCGATGTGCGGGGACACTCCTCAACGCTGGGGGGTAATTGCGTCGAGCGGAATCGGCAGCGAGCGGGCGGAGGTCGCGAGCGTAGCTGAGAGGAAGCCCCCGCAAGCCAGGGTCCCCGGGAAGAGAAACGCCGAAGGATCCCTCCTCAGGCAAGTAGCTTCAGAAGCTGGATCTCGAAAACCTGCTCGGGGGTGAGGCCGCTCCCCCCTTTGAGGCCCCGGTCGATCCGCGACAACGCCTGAAGGATCTCCGCTCCTCGCTCGGCCGTGAACGGCCCGCCCCTTCCCTCCGGCCGCATCCCCTTTCCCCGCGATGCGGCTGCGGCCAACCTTCTCCGGACCGACCAGGCGATCGCCCCGACCAGCGCGTGGTAATCGGCGGATTCGGCGGACGCGGAAAACCGGCGGAACTTTTCGATGCACCCCTTCCGGTTCCGGGACATCAGGTCGTCCGCCAGCCGGAACGGGTCCACCGATCCTCCCGGGACGCACACCGCACGGATCTCCTCCTCGCCGATCTCGCCGCGCGACGCGGCAAAGGAAAGAAGCTTCCCCAGTTCCGCCCGGAACCGGGGGAAATCGGCACCGATCCACCGCGCCAGGAAAACGGCGGCTTCCCCGGAAAGGGTTTTTCCTCCCTCGGCCGCCCGTGCCACGGCGAACTCCGCCAGAGCGGCAACCACATCCTCCTCGCCGGGGGAGGCAGACCGTATGCCGCCCACGGAGGAGAACCCGGTCATCGCCTTGCGCTCGGAACAGGGGACCACGAGCAAAACGTCAGGGTCGGGGGACGCAAGGTAGGACAATATCTCCTTGCGGGGCGCCTGCTTCCAGTCCCCCGCGTCGGGGAGGAGAAAGACGCGCCACCGGACGAAGAAGGAGGGGGATCGCCAGACGGCTGCGGGAGACTCTTTTTCCAGGTCCGTGGCGCTCCAGTGGATGAGTTCCGCCGTTTCCCCTTCCTTGCGGAACCGGGACACGAGTCCTTCCGCCAGCATCTCCGCGAGCCTCGCCCCCTCCCCCCCCAGGACGTATGCGGGGACCGGCTTGCCCGAAGCCCAGGAACGGAACAGGGAGGAAAGGGAACCCGCGCTCACAGGATCACCTTCAGGGTCTGGCCGATTTTCCGACCGATGCGACGGCAGACTTCCTCAAACGCCATCCGGCGGTTGGACTCCGTGTACTGGAAGTCGGGACCGGCGAAGTAGGATGCCGCATCGGAAAGCCCATCCTCCTTCCAGAGAAGCCGTCCCCCTTTGACCTCGACCACGCGGATGTCCACGATGATCGTCATGCGGTACTCGAGGGCAAACTGGTCCGTCCCGTGCGAGGACACATCCTCGCGGATTTCCCGCACCGTCCCCTCGATGAGATAGTCCGCCATGCTCCGCTCGTACGTTCCCCGGAATCCGTTCCGCTGCATCTCCTCCCGCAGTTTCGACGCGAGGAACGCACCGGCGTCCGGGACGAACGACTCGTTCAGGAAGGGACGCAGGTCCACCCGGATCCCGGGATCGGTAAATCGGGAGCCCGGGCTTCCCTGGAGGGTGTAGCCGCACGCGGGGAGAAAAACGGCTAGGAAAAGGAGGAGGCCGCGGAACGCCGAGCGGCCGGGCGGAAGGAGCGGCCCCCTCCGCAAGGACGCCCGGACGGATCGCATGCGCCTAATGCAGCGTCTAGTAAATGGCTTGACGCATCGATCCGCCGCCGGGATCGCCCGGGACAGGCGGCCATTCCGCGCACAGGGCGCAGCGGGGGGTTCCTCAACGCGGCCTGTGGAGCGAGGGAGGAATTGCGTCGAGCGAAACCGGCAGCGAGCGGGCGCAAGGTCGCGAGCGTAGCGGAGAGGAAGCCCCCCGCAAGCCCGTGCGTCGGACTCTGTGGTCGATGTATTTACGAGACGCAACACTAGAGGACGATGCTCACGAGTTTCTTGGGAACGTATACCATCTTCCGGATCGTATGCCCCGCCGTGTATTCCCGCACGCGGGGATCGGCCATGACCATCGAACGGATCTCCTCCTCGGTCGCCTCGGCGTCCACGGTGATCCGCGACCTGAGCTTCCCGTTGATCTGCACGACCACCAGGATCTCCTCCGCCCGCGCCACTTCCCGGTCGACCTGCGGCCATGGCATTGCGCACGCCAGCCCGCCCTTCCCGATCCCCTCCCAGAGTTCCTCGCTCAGATGGGGCGCGAAGGGGGAGAGCATGAGGAGAAGCGTCTCTACCGCCTCCGCAAGCGCAGGGGCCGTCCCCGGGGACTTCCAGGCGGAGTCTTCGACCAGGTACAGGAAGTTGACCATCTCCATGATCGCGGAAATCGCCGTGTTGAAGTGATACCGCTCCTCCACATCCCCGGTCACCTTCTTGAGGGTCATGTGGGTCATCCTGCGGATCCGCCGGGTCTCGGGCGAATCTTCCCACGTCCCCCCGGCCCGGGAGAGTTCCTCGTACCGCGGGACGATCAGGCGGAACACCCGCCCGAGGAACCGGAACGCCCCCTCGACCCCCTGCTCGCTCCAGTCGAGGTCTTTTTCGGGGGGCGACGCGAACAGGGAGAACAGCCTCGCCGTGTCCGCGCCGTACCGTTCGATGAGGAGGGAGGGCTCCACGACGTTGCGCTTCGACTTCGACATCTTCATCGAGCGCCCGACCGCCACCACATCACCGCACTGCCGGCATTTCCCCTCCCCGTCGACTTCCTCCGGATACCGCCACCCGTGCTTGGGGCACTCCATCGTCTGCATGCACACCATCCCCTGGGACAGGAGCCGGCGGAACGGCTCGTTCCCGGGGGCGAGCCCGCGGTCCCGGAGGTATTTGTGGAAGAACCGGGCGTAGATGAGGTGCATGCAGGCATGCTCCACCCCGCCGATGTACTGGTCCACGGGCATCCAGTCGCGCATCTTCTTCGGGTCGAGCGGCTCCTTGTCGTTCTTCGGGTCGATGTACCGGAGGAAATACCAGCTCGACTCGAAGAAGGTGTCGAAGGTGTCCGTCTCCCGCCTGGCCGGGCTGCCGCACGACGGGCAGTCGACCCGGATCCATTCCTCGGCGCCGCTCAGCGGGTTCCCTTTCTCCCGGGTGTAAGGCAGGTCTTCGGGAAGAACCACCGGAAGATCCCGGGCGGGAACGGGCACGACGCCGCATGCTTCACAGTGGATGACCGGGATGGGGCATCCCCAGTAGCGCTGCCGGCTCACCCCCCAGTCGCGAAGGCGATATTGGACTTTTCCTTTGCCGATCCCCTGCTCCTCGAAATACGCCGTGATCCTTGTCTTCCCCTCCTCGCTCGGCATGCCGCTGAACGTGCCGGAGTGGACCATGCGCCCGGGCCCCTCGTAGGCAGAGGTCATCGTGCCGGGAGACAGCTCCTCCCCGTCGGGCTGGATGACGGCCACGACGGGAAGCCCGTACTTCCTCGCGAACTCGAAATCCCGCTGGTCGTGGGCCGGGACCGCCATCACCGCTCCGGTTCCGTATTCGGCCAGGACGAAATTGGCGGCGTAGATGGGGATTTTGACTCCGGTCAGGGGATTCCGGCAGGTTCCGCCGGTGAAGATCCCCTCCTTTTCCGCCTCCTCGCTGGACCGGACGAGCTTGTCCTGCGTCGCCACCCGATCGACGAACGCGGCCACCTCGACCTCCCTCCCCGCGTTTCGGGCGAACTCGAGGACGAGCGGATGCTCGGGCGCCATGCTCATGAACGTCGCCCCGTAGATCGTGTCGGGGCGCGTGGTGAACACCGTGATCTTACGGTCCCCGTTTTCCAGGGGAAAGTCGATCTCCGCGCCTTCGCTTCGCCCGATCCAGTTCCGCTGCATCTCGAGGACGTTGTCCGGCCACCCCCCCCGGAGCTCCTCGTGTCCGGAGAGAAGCTCCTCCGCGTACTTCGTGGTGGCGAGAAACCACTGGTCGAGCTCCCGTTGGGTAACGCGCTCCTGGTCGTGAATGAAGCAGGTTCCGTCCCGGTTCACCTGCTCGTTGGCAAGGACGGTCTGGCACTCGTCGCACCAGTTGAGCTGCGCCCGCTTCCGGTAGGCGAGCCCGTCGTCGAGCATCCAGAGGAAGAACAGCTGCTCCCATCGGTAGTACTCGGGGGAGCAGGTGGCGAACTCGCGTTCCCAGTCGTAGGAGATCCCGAGCTCGCGAAGCTGTTGCCTCATGAAGCCGATGTTCTCCCACGTCCATTGCGCGGGGTGGGTGCCGTGTCGGTGTGCGGCGTTTTCCGCGGGCAGCCCGAAGGCGTCCCATCCGATCGGGTGCAGGACCTGGAACCCCCGCATCCGTTGGAAGCGCGCGATCAGGTCCCCGATGGTGTACACGCGGACGTGGCCCATGTGGATGCGCCCGGACGGGTAGGGGAACATCTCGAGGCAGTAGAATTTCGGGGCGGTGATCTCGTCCGGGCAGCGGAAGACCCCCTCCTCCTCCCACCGCTTCTGCCACTTCCCCTCGATCGCCTTCGGCTGGTATCTCACGGCACCACCTTTTTCCTCGTGATCTCCGAAACCTTGTCCAGGATCCCGTTGATGAACGCCCCGGACTCCTCGGAGCCGAAGCGCTTGCCGAGATCGACCGCCTCGTTGATCGCCACCACGAACGGGATGTCGCGGGACAGGCAGATCTCGAACACCCCCAGGCGGAGGATGTTCCGGTCGACGAGCGTCATCCTCTCCAGCCGCCAGTGCTCGGCCGCACGGCGGATCAGGCCGTCGATCTCCTCCCGGTTCTCCCACACGCCCCGGACCGTCCCTTGGAAATATTCCTCGTCCGGGGCGGGGGAGGAGACCAGAGCAAAAAGGGGGATGGCCTCGTCCGGGCCAACCCCCAGAAAATCCATCATGAACAGCGTTTGAAAGACCTTCTCCCGAGATTCCCGGCGCAATTCCTCCAAAGCCCCTTGCGTTAGTGCACCGTCTCGCAAATACCTTGGCATTCGAGCGCCGCTGCATCCGCTCCCGCTTCGTTGCGCTTCTTCGCCATACTCAACGGTATGCCTCAGTCGCGCGCCTTGCTGGCGCGGCGCATCGACGCTCTCGGTGCGTCAAGCTATTTACGAGACGGTACACAAGCGTCCGCTACATCTGTCGCAACAGCTTCGCCATCTCGATCGCGGAGAGGGCCGCCTCGAACCCCTTGTTCCCCGCCTTGGTCCCCGCCCTCTCGATCGCCTGTTCCAAGGTATCGGTCGTAAGCACCCCGAAGGAGACCGGGACGCCCGAGTCGAGCGTCACCTGCGCGATCCCTTTTGTGACCTCGGCGCTCAAATAATCGAAGTGGGGGGTCCCTCCGCGGATGAGCGCGCCAAGGGCGATCACCGCGTCGACCTTCCCCGCGGAGGCTCGCCGGACCGCCAGCGGCAGCTCGAAGGAGCCGGGGACTTTCACGAGGGTGATGTCCTTCTCCTGCACCCCGTGCCGGCGCAGGGCATCCAACGCTCCCTCCACCAGGCGGTCGGTGATGAAACCGTTGAACCGCGTGGCCACGATCGCGACTTTCAAGCCCTGACCCTGGAGGTCGCCCTCGATTGTCCGCACCATCTCCCCTCCCTTATTCCACGCTCAGGATGTGCCCCATCTTCTTCTTCTTGGTCTTCAGGTACTTGATGTTCGCGTCGTTCGGCGGGACCTCGACGGCAACCCGCTCGACCACGCGCAGGCCGTACCCCTCGAGTCCGATGATTTTCTTCGGGTTGTTCGTCAGCAGCCGGATTTCCCGGACCCCGAGGTCCACGAGGATCTGGGCGCCCACCCCGTAATCTCGCAGGTCCGGCTTGAATCCGAGGCGCTGGTTCGCCTGGACCGTGTCGAACCCCCGGTCCTGCAGCCGGTAGGCGCGGATCTTGTTTTCCAGCCCGATTCCCCGTCCCTCCTGCCTCATGTAGAGCAGAATCCCCGTTCCTTCGGCCTCGATCCTCTGCAGCGCGTTGCGGAGCTGCTCCCCGCAGTCGCACCGGACCGACCCGAACACGTCGCCCGTCAGGCACTCGGAATGCACGCGGACAAGCACCGGGACGTCCGACCGGATCTCCCCCTTGACCATGGCGATGTGGGTGTCGCCGTTCATCGTGTTCCGGTAGGCGATCGCCGTGAACTCCCCGCCCGACCGGAGGGGCATGCGGGTCTCGCCCACCCGCTTGACCAGCCGCTCGCGGTGCATGCGGTATTCGACAAGGTCCCGGACGGAGGCGATCCGGAGCCCGTGCTCCTCCGCGAACTTCCGAAGGTCGGGCATGCGGGCCATCGAGCCGTCCTCGTTCATGACCTCGCAGATGACGCCCGCCGGGGTGCAGCCGGCGAGACGGGCCAGGTCGACGGACCCCTCGGTCTGCCCCGTCCGCACGAGAACGCCGCCCTTCTTCGCCACGACCGGGAAGACGTGACCCGGGCGGACAACGTCCTCGGGCCGGGCGTTCGGGGCGATCGCCACCCGGATGGTGGTCGCCCGATCGTGCGCCGAAATCCCCGTGGTGACGCCCTTGCGGGCCTCGATGGAAACCGTGAAGGCGGTCCCGAACGGCGAGGAGTTATCCTGCACCATGGGAGGCAGATGGAGCTGCCTCGCCCGCTCCTCCGTGATGCTCAGACAGATGAGCCCCCGGCCGTGGCGGGCCATGAAGTTGATCGTCTCGGGCGTGACGTGCTCGGCCGCAATGGTAAGATCGCCCTCGTTCTCCCGGTCTTCATCGTCGACCAGGACGATCATCTTTCCCGCCCGAATGTCCTCGAGTACCTCCTCGATCTTCGCGAGGGTCATCCCGCCCGCCGCCTTTCTACGCAAACCCTTGTTTTTTGAGGAACTCCAGGGAAATTCCGCTTCCCCGTCCTTCCAGCTGTTTCAGGATATATTTCCCGACGATGTCCGTCTCCACGTTGACCGCGTCCCCGGGGCGCAGCCCCCCCCACGTCGTTTTTCCCAGCGTGAGAGGGATCAGCGCGACTTCGAATCCCTCGGGATGGACGGAACTTACGGTCAGGCTGATTCCGTCCAGGGCCACGGCCCCTTTGAAAACAATGTATTTCATTATAGAGGGATCGGTCCGTATATGGAATACCCGGGATTCGCCCGCGTGCCGTACTTCGCGGACCGTCCCGGTCCCGTCGACGTGCCCGTACACCAGGTGGCCGTCCAGGCGCCCGGAGAGGGAAAGGGCGCGCTCCAGGTTCACCCGCGCCCCGGCCGTGATCGCCCGGAACGTCGTCCGGGAGAGCGTTTCCGCGGAGACATCCGCGAAAAACCGCCCTTTCTCCTTCGCGGTGACCGAAAGACACACCCCGGAGACCGAGAGAGAGTCGCCGACACGGATCTCCTCCAGGGGGAGCCCGGTGGATACGCAAAGGACGACGCCCTTTCCGCGGGGAACCACCGAAACGACCGAGCCGATGTCTTCCACGATGCCGGAGAACATCTCCCCTCACTCGCCAGGGAGGGCGTCCGCGACCAGGACGATGTCGCCGTCGGCCCTCGCCACCTTCGTGATCACCAGACGTCTCCCCTCGTTCACGCGCCGGGCGGCGAACCCGGCGACCGATCGGATCCCTTCGCCGAGAAGGAGCGGAGCGAGGAAAAACACGTACCGGTCCACAGCGCCCGCCTCGACGAGCCACCCTGCCGTTTTGCCTCCCCCCTCCACGAGGAGGGAGGTGATCCCGACGCTTCCCAAAGCGGCAAGAAACGCGTCCGCCCCGATCCGTCCCTTTCTCGCAGGAAGGAGCAGGACCCGGGCGCCGCGTGCCCGGAGGCGGTCCGCATCCTTCCGGGGAACGCCGCGGGGAGCCGCGACGATGACCTCCCCTCCCTCCTCGAAAAACCGCCTGCTTCGGGCGACCCGGTCGAGCCGGGACGTAAGGATGACTCTCTTCGGGTTTCTCCCGCGGGGAACCCTCGCCGTGAGCATCGGGGCGTCCTGGCGAAACGTCCTCCCGCCGACCAGAACGGCATCCGCCTCCGCCCGCATTCTGTGGACCATCTTACGCGCCGCTTCGCCGCTTATCCACCGGGATTCTCCCGAGGAGGCGGCGATCTGGCCGTCCATCGAGACGGCCAGCTTCAACGTGACGAACGGCTTTCCGGATTCCATCCACCGGCAATAGGGCCTATTGAGGGATCTCGCCTCCTCCTCCATCAACCCGCTGACGACGGTCACGCCGGCCTTTCGAAGGGCCCGGAACCCCCTCCCGGCGACGAGCGGGTTCGGATCCCGCATCGCCGCCGCCACCCGTTTCACCCCGGCGGCGATGATCGCGCCGGTGCAGGGGCCGGTTCGTCCCGTGTGGGCGCACGGCTCCAGCGTCACGTACAGGTCCGCATCCCGGGCGGCACTCCCTGCCGCGCGGAGGGCGATCACCTCCGCATGCGGCAACCCGGCCGCCCGATGATACCCCTGCCCCACCACCTTGCCCCCCCGCACCAGGACGGCCCCGACGGCCGGGTTCGGCGAGGTCCTTCCGGCACCCTTGCGCGCGAGGCGGAGGGCCAGCCGCATGAACTCGGGACGAGGGAAGGACATCCGGCGCACCTTTCTACGTGCCGCGTCTCATAAATACGGTATCGTATCGGGCCGATGCCCTAATGCGTTCCCCCTCCCGGTGCCCGGGGCTCGCGGGCGGCTTCCTCTTCGCTGCGATCGCGACCGCCACCTGCACCGGCCGCCGGATGCCCCGGGGTTCGGGGCCCTGACCGGCTGCTCCGCTCGCGGATGCCCCGCTTCGGGGGCGGTCATCGCACCCGTTGCGTCTCTTGGCACCGGAAGCGACGCACACGTACGTTGCCGTATTCATGAAGCATCGCACTAAGGCTTCGGCGGACGTTCGGGAGTCTCCGCGATCAGCGTTTTGATCTCCTCCACGAACTGGCTGATGTCCTTGAACTGGCGGTACACGGAGGCGAACCGCACGTAGGCCACGTCGTCCATCCGGAGCAGCTCGGCCATCACCCGCTCCCCGATCTGCACCGACGACACCTCTTTCTCCCCGGACGCCTGGAACTCCGCCTCCAGCGCGTCCACGACCTGCTCGGTGGCGGCATAGCTCACCGGACGCTTCTCGCACGCCTTCAGGATGCCCGTCATGATCTTCTGGCGGTCGAATGGCTCGCGGCGCCCGTCCCGCTTGACCACGAGAGGAAGCTCCTCCTCGACGCGCTCGTAGGTGGTGAACCGGCGGCGGCAGGAGAGGCACTCCCTCCTTCTCCGGATCACGTCCCCGTCCCTCCCCGCCCGGGAATCGACCACCCGGTTGTCCCCGTGGCCGCACCGGGGGCATTTCAAGGGTCGCCTCCCTCCATCCGCACCAGCTCCACCCCCACCTCGGAAAGCATCTGTTCCGTGAGGGGGTCGCAGTACCCGTCGAGGTAGACCACGCGCCGGACCCCCGAGTTGATCAGCATCTTCGCGCAGATGATGCAGGGAAGATTCGTGCAGTAGAGGACGGCGTCCCGGGTGGAAACACCGTGGAGGGCCGCCTGGATGATCGCGTTCTGCTCGGCGTGCAGGCCCCGGCAGAGCTCGTGCCGCTCCCCGGACGGAACGGCGAACTTTTCCCGCAGGCAGCCGGTGACCTCGCAATGGGTGACGCCGGAGGGGACGCCGTTGTAACCGGTGGCCAGCAGGCGCCGGTCCTTCACCAGCACCGCGCCGACCGCCCGGCGGAGGCAGGAGGAGCGGCGCGCGGCGAGCTTCGCCATGTCCATGAAGTAGACGTCCCAGTCCGGCCGGACCCGCGAAGCGGTCTTCATTCCGTTACCTTCCTGCGTAGGCGGCGATCCGCTCCGGGTAGAGGGGGAAGGACTCGCAGAGGTCGCGCACCTCCGCGGCGACCCGTTTCTCCATCTGCGCGTCCCCCGGTGCGGAGAGAACATCCGCGATGATGTCCCCGATTCTCGCCATCTCCTTTTCTCCCATCCCCCTCGTGGTGACCCCCGGCGTCCCGAGGCGGATCCCGCTGGTGATGAAGGGGCTCCGCGTCTCGAAGGGGATGGTGTTCTTGTTGACGGTGATCATCACCCGGTCGAGGGCCTCCTGGGCGTCCTTGCCCGTCAGGGGGGTGTCCGTAAGGTTCACGAGCATCAGGTGGTTGTCCGTCCCTCCGGAGACGAGCCGGAGCCCCCGGTTCGCGAGCGTCGCCGCCAGCGCCTTCGCGTTCCGGACGATCCGGGCCTGGTACTCCCGCCACTCGGGGGTCATGGCCTCTTGGAACGCGACGGCCTTTGCCGCGATGACGTGCATGAGCGGGCCGCCCTGGATCCCGGGGAAGATCGAGGAGTTGAGCTTCTTCGCCATCTCCGCCCGGCACAGGATCATCCCCGCCCGCGGGCCCCGGAGCGTCTTGTGGGTCGTCGTGGTCACAAATTCGCAGTACGGGACGGGGTTGGGGTGCAGCCCGGCCGCGACGAGGCCCGCGACGTGGGCGATGTCCGCCATCACCATGCATCCCGCCTCGTCCGCGATCTTCCGGAAGGGTTCGAAGTCGATGATCCGGGGGTAGGCGGACGCCCCCACGACGATCAGCTTCGGTCGGTGCGCGAGCGCCAGGTCGCGTACCTGGTCGAAATCGATCGTCTCCGTGTCGGGACGGACGCCGTACGCGACCACCTGGAACAGCTTCCCGGAGAAATTGACCGGGCTTCCGTGGGTCAGGTGCCCCCCATGGGAGAGGTTCATCCCGAGGATCGTGTCCCCCGGGTTCATCACCGCCAGGTACACGGCCATGTTCGCCTGGGACCCCGAATGGGGCTGGACGTTCGCGTGCTCGGCGCCGAAAAGCTTCTTCGCCCGTTCGATCGCCAGTTCCTCCGCCTGGTCTACGAACTCGCAGCCCCCGTAATACCGTTTCCCGGGATACCCTTCGGCGTACTTGTTCGTGAGCACGGAGCCCGTCGCCTCGAGCACGGCCTCGCTCACGAAGTTCTCCGAGGGGATCAACTCGAGCCCGAAGGCCTGGCGTTCGGTCTCCTTGCGGATCACCTCGTAGATCTCCGGGTCGACGGTTCGTAAGGAAGACATGCTTCCGCTCCTCTACGGGGCCTGTTGCCCCGGTCGGTTCTCGATCCGGCGGATCTTCTCCAGCCGGACGGCATGACGGCCTCCCTCGAACGGTTCGGCCAGGAAGACCTTGAGCCGGGACGCGGCCTCGTCGGCCCTCATCGTTCGGGCCCCGAAGACCGCGACGTTGGCGTCGTTGTGCAGCCGGGCGTGCCGCGCCGCGAACTCGTCATACAGGAGAGCGGCCCGGACGCCGGGGAACCGGTTCGCCGCGATCGACATCCCGATGCCGGTCCCGCAGACGAGGACCCCGAACCGGGCCTCCCCCCGGGAAACGCGTCCCGCCACCGCCTCCGCATACTCGGGGTAATCCACGGGATCGGCCGTCTCCGGGCCCAGGTCCTCGACCCGGTATCCCCATGCGAGAAGCTCGTCCCGGATCCTCCTTCGCATTTCCACCCCGGCGTGGTCCGACGCCAGGACGATGAGAGGGCGTTCCCCCGTCACCGGATCATCCCGTGAAAGCCCCGAACAGCAGGCACGAGTTCGTTCCCCCGAAGCCGAACGAGTTGGAGAGGGCGTACCGGACCTCCGCCCGGCGCGCCTCGTTGGGCACGTAGTCCAGGTCGCATTCGGGGTCGGGCATCTCGTAGTTGATCGTCGGGGGAACGACCCCGTCGTGGATCGACAGGACGGAGAAGACCCCCTCGATGGCTCCGGCCGCGCCGAGGAGATGTCCGGTCATCGACTTCGTGGAGCTCACCATCATTTGATACGCGTGGTCCCCGAACACGGTCTTGATCGCCATGGTTTCGAACATGTCGTTGTAGGGCGTGGACGTCCCGTGGGCGTTGATGATATCGACCTCCGCGGGATTCACCCGCGCATCGGAGACCGCCGCCTGCATGCAGCGCGCGGCACCTTCCCCGCCCGGCGCGGGCGCCGTGATATGGTGCGCGTCGCCCGATGCGCCGTAGCCGCACAGCTCCGCGTAGATTTTCGCTCCCCGCTTTCTGGCGAACTCGAGCTCCTCGAGGATGAGGATCGCCGCCCCCTCCCCCATGACGAACCCGTCCCGGTCCTTGTCGAAAGGCCTCGATGCGCCCGTGGGGTCGTCGTTGCGCGTGGAGAGGGCCTTCATCGCGCAGAATCCCCCCAATGCCATGGGAGTGATGGTCGCCTCGGTTCCCCCTGCGATTACCGCGTCACAGACGCCTCGGCGGATCGCCAGCAACGCTTCCCCGATCGCGTGGCTGGACGCGGCGCACGCGGTGGTCGTCGTGATGTTCGGCCCCTTCGCGCCGTACCGGATCGCGATGTGCCCGGGGGCGAGATTGGAGATGAGCATGGGGATGAAGAACGGGCTGATCTTGCGAACCCCCTCCTCGAGATAGGCCTGGTGGTATCGCTCCAGCGTCGAGAGGCCCCCCAGGCCGCTGCCCATGTACACACCGACGCGCGGCGCCAGCTTCTCGTCGATCGTCAACCCGGAGTCGCTCATCGCGAATTGGGCGGAAGCCATGGCCAGATGGATGAAAGGGTCCATCCGTTTGACCTCTTTCTTATCGACATAGTCCTCGGGCGCGAACTCCTTGACCTCGGCTGCGATCGTGGTGGGAAAACCCGACGGGTCGAACTTCGTGATCCGCCCCACCCCCGATTTGCCCGCGAGGATCGCCTCCCAGGTGGGTCCCACGCCGACTCCCAGCGGCGTGACGGCCCCCAGCCCCGTGACTACCACCCTCCGCATCCGTACCTCCCGGTAACCGGTCGCGGCGCCTCGCGCGGGAGACGCCGTCCAAGGGAACCCCCTCCCCCCCGGCTACTTCGCGTTCGCCTTGATGTATTCGATGACATCCTTGACGGTCTTGATCTTTTCCGCCTCTTCGTCCGGGATCTCGATCCCGAACTCGTCCTCCATCGCCATCACCAGCTCCACGATGTCGAGGGAATCCGCGCCCAGGTCGTCGATGAACGACGCCTCGTTGGTCACTTCGTTCACGTCCCTTCCGAGCTGCTCGGCCACGATCTCCTTCACTTTTTTCTCTACCGACATCGCGCGCCCTCCCTCCAGGTAGTATATCCTTCACATGTATAACCCGCCGTTAATCCCGATCACCTGCCCGGTGACGTACGAGGCGCCATCGGAGGCAAGGTAGACCGTGAGTTCTGCTACGTCTTCTGGGGTGCCGAATTTTCCCATCGGGATCTGATTGAGAAACCCATTCCGGACGTTCTCCGGCAACGCCGCCGTCATGGCCGTCATGATGAACCCCGGCGCGATCGCGTTTACGGTAACGCCTCGCGAGGCCAGCTCGCGCGCCATCGACTTCGTGAACCCGATGATGCCGGCCTTCGCCGCGGAATAATTCGACTGCCCGGCATTGCCCATCTGCCCCACGACGGAACTCAGGTTGACGATCCGGCCGCTGCGCTGCTTCATCATATGTCTCGATACGGCCTTCGTCAGTAGAAACGTCCCCTTGAGATTCGTCCGCAGGACGGCGTCGAAATCCTCCTCCGACAGGCGCATCAGCAAATTGTCCCGAGTGATCCCGGCGTTGTTCACGAGGATGTCGATACGGCCCTGCTCCGCGAGAATGCGCTGGACTGCGGCGTCGACCTGGGCGGCGTCGCCCACGTCGAACATTTCCACCATTCCCTTCCCCCCCGCGCCCACAATGGCGGCAAGCGTCTCCGCCGCTGCCGCCTCGTTGGTGACATCGCTTAACACCACGACGGCGCCCTCCGCGGCGAATCGTTCCACGATGGTCTTCCCGATGCCCCGCGCAGAGCCCGTGACCAATGCCACTTTGCCGGAAAGCCGCATCTTGCCCCCTCCCTCCCCGAAGTTCATACCCTCAAACTCAGCGACCGTACAAGGAAAAACTTCTTCCGGCCAGGCCCCGGACGGCGGACAGGTCCGCGGGCGCGCAGAAAGCAGCCACCGGGAGATCCCTCTCGATCCTGCGCACCAGTCCGGAGAGGACCTTCCCCGGCCCCACTTCCAGAAACGACGTCACCCCCATGGCGCGCATCCTGCGCACGCCCTCCTCCCAGCGAACGGGCGACACGATCTGACGCAGAAGGGTTTCCGCCACCCCCTCCCCCTGCGGATAGGCTTCCGCCGTCACGTTGGCGACCACCGGGAAGGCGAACATCCCGGCCTTCGCCGCCCGCAGTTCGGGGGCGAGCCGCAACGCGGCGGGCTCCATCAGCGAGCAGTGAAACGGAGCGCTCACCGGGAGCGGCATCACCATCTTCGCGCCGGCCGATTTCGCCGCCTCGCACGCGGCGGCCACCGCAGCCGCGCTCCCGGAAATCACGATCTGGCCTCCGCCGTTGTAGTTCGCCGGCTCGACCACCCCTTCGCGTCCGGCCTCGCGGCAAACCGCCGCTACGGTTTCCGGCGAAAGGCCGATCACAGCCGCCATCGCCCCCTCCCCCAGCGGGACGGCTTCCTGCATGTACTTTCCCCGCGACCGGAGGAGCAAGACGGCGTCTTTGAGGGACAGGGCGCCTGCGGCCACAAGGGCCGAATATTCCCCGAGCGAGTGCCCCGCCGCGCAAAGGGGACGGATCCCGGCCTCCTCCGCGAGGACGCGGTACGCGGCGACGCTCACGGTGAAGATGGAAGGCTGGGTGTTCTCGGTCCGCCGGAGATCCTCCTCCGACCCGCGGAAGCACAGGTCGGCCAAAGAGAAGCCGAGCGCTTCCGAGGCCTCTCGGAACACCTCCCGGGCAACCGGGTAGGCGTCGTGGAGCTCTTTCCCCATCCCGGGGAACTGGGACGCCTGGCCGGGAAAAAGCAGTCCGATCCCCATCCCTCCCCCCTTTACATCCGCACGAGGGCGGATCCCCACGTCAGTCCCGCGCCGAAGGACGCGAGGAGCAGAAGGTCCCCTTTCTTGAATCTGCCCTCCTCGCGGGCTTCCGCGAGAGCGATCGGGACCGATGCGGCGGAGGTGTTCCCGTACCGCTCGAGGTTGATGAACACCTTTTCCCCGGGGATGCCGAGGCGTTTGCCGACCGCATTGATGATGCGCATGTTCGCCTGGTGCGGCACGAAGAGGGCGACGTCCGATATCTCCACGTTGTTGTGCTTGAGGGCTTCGAGGGAAACCTCGACCATTTTGGTCACCGCCTGCTTGAACGTCTCATTGCCCGCCATGCGGATCGCATGCATCCGGTTTTCCGCGACCTCCGGCCCGAACGGGTGGACCGTCCCCCCTCCCGGGGCGTAGATCAGCTCCCAGAGGTTCCCGTCGGAGTGGAGATGGCAGCTCAGCACCCCCTCCCCCTCCGGGCACTCCGAGAGGACCACCGCTCCCGCCCCGTCCCCGAAGAGGATGCAGGTGTTCCGGTCCGTGTAGTCGGTGACGGTCGAGAGGATCTCGCCTCCCACGACGAGCGCCTTCTTGCCGCGGCCGGCGCGGATCATCGCGTCCGCCGTGGAAAGGGAATAGAGGAAACCGGAGCATGCGGCGTTCAGATCCAGCGCGAAGGCCCGCGAGGCGCCCAGCTTCATCTGCAGAAAGCATGCGGTGGACGGCAGCGGCATGTCGGGAGTGCAGGTCCCGACGACGATGATGTCGATCTCGGAGGGGCTTACGCCCGCGTCGGCCAGTGCGCGCCGGGACGCCTCCAGGCAGAGGTCGGACGTCGCGCTTCCCGGTTCGGCGAGACGCCGCAGCTTGATCCCCGTCCGATCCAGGATCCACGAGTCGGACGTATCGACCATCGTCTCCAGTGTTTTATTGGTCAGCGTTTTCGGCGGGGCATGCATCCCCAGCCCGATCATCCTGGATCCCACGATCTTCCCCCCCCCTTTTTTCCGACGTCCCGCCTGCGATCCGTCTTTCGAACTCCCCCATGCGGACGGGACATCCCTTCCTTTCAGGAAATCGCCCGGGCGATTTCCTCTTCCACGCCGCACTGGTGAAGCGATCCCGCGGCGCGAATCGCGTTTTTCATCGCTCGCGCGTCCGACAACCCGTGGCAGATCACGACCCCCCCCTTCACCCCGAGCAGTGGCGCACCCCCGTATTCCGCGTAGTCCAGCCTCGTCTTGACCCGCCGGATCGCCCCCCCTGCCAGCAGGGCCCCCACCTTCGCCATCTGGGACTTGAGGATCTCCTCCTTCAGGAAATCGACCAGGGCCGTCGCCATCCCCTCCATGGTCTTCAGGACGACGTTTCCCACAAACCCGTCGCAGACGAACACGTCGGCCTTGCCGACAAAGAAATCCCTCCCCTCCACGTTTCCCACGAAGGCCAGGCCGGTCTTCCGGAAGAGGGCGGCCGTCTCCCGGGTGAGGTCCGTTCCCTTGGTCTCTTCTTCCCCGATGCTCAATACCCCTACGCGGGGGCGAGGAATTCCGAGGATCTTCCGCGCATACGCTTCGCCCATGCACCCGAACTGCAACAGATGCACCGGCTTGCACCCCACGTTCGCCCCCGCGTCGATGAGGACGATGGGGCCCGTGGGGGTCGGGATCGTCGCGGCGATCGCCGGCCGGTCGACCCCCCGGATCTTCCGGAGGATCATGAGCGCCCCGCCCATCACCGCGCCGGAATTCCCCGCGCTCACGAAGGAGGAAGCCTTCCCGTCCGCCACGAGGTTGAGCCCCACGCGGATGGAGGAGTCCTTCTTCTTCCGGAGGGCCACGCCCGGGGCGTCCTGCATCTCCACGGCCTCGGTAGCGTTTTCCACTTCCAGTTCGTCCGCCCCCGCTCCCGCCCGGCGCAACTCCTCCCGGATCCGTTCCTCCCGGCCGACGAGAACGATGGGAAGATGGAACTCCCGGGACGCATGGACCGCTCCCCGGACCACCTCTGCCGGAGCGTGATCCCCTCCCATCGCGTCGACCGCTATTTTCATCGGAGGCAGGAAGAAACGGGCGTCAGGCCTTGGAAATGACTTCCCGGCCGTTGTACGTTCCGCAGTTCGGGCAGACGGCATGGGGCCGTTTCACCTGCTTGCACTGCGAGCAAGTGCTGCGGGCGGGATCGACCAGTTTCTTGTGAGTCCTGCGTTTGTCCCGGCGGCATTTCGAGCCGCGTCGCTTCGGATTCGGCATCGCCTACTCCTTTTCTTTCCTCAAAGTCTTCAATACGCCGAACGGCCCTTGCCTCGTTTCCCCGGAACAATCGCACTCCGTTCGATTCCTGTCCGCGCCGCATTGCGGGCAGATCCCGCGGCAATCCTCCCGGCACAGCACCTTGGCCGGAAGGGAGAGCGCCACCTGCTCCCAGAAGATGTCCGCCACCTCGATCCCCGCCCCGTCGTAAAAGGCGATATCGAGGTCTCCCGCCCGCAGTTCGAGGTCCCCGGCCTCGGCGGGGCCCCGGTCCGCCGGGACGTAAATCGTCTGAAACTCCCTCTCCAGCCGGAGTGCGACGGGCTCCGTGCAACGGTCGCACGCGCCTTCTCCCTCGGCGGCGAAGGACCCGCTGGTCTCCAGATCCCTCCCCTCCAGAAAGAGGAGGAGGGTGACCGAAAGCATCCGGCACGACCGGAGGGGGTAGGAATTCATCCCCTCCAAAAGCCGCGGGATCCAGGCCTTTCCCCGGCTCGCGACGACATCCAGCCCCTCGCGGGGGATTTCGGACGTTCGTATGTACAAAAGACGCACTTCCCCGAAAAGTAAAAGAAACACTATAGGAAACCCGACACCTTGTGTCAATCGGGAATCTGCCTCCTGCGGGGTTCCTGTGGTATACAATACCGTATGAACCGGAATCCTGCCGTGGCGGGTCAATTCTACCCGGGGACGGCGCGGGAACTGGACCGCATGGTCCGCCGATACACCCGCGACGACGCGGAAAAGACCCGGGCCAAAGGGATCGTCGTGCCCCACGCGGGGTACGTCTACTCGGGCGGCGTGGCGGGCGAAGTCTACTCCTCGGTGGAGATCCCCGAACGGCACATCATCTTTTGCCCCAACCATACGGGGGTGGGCGCCAAAGCCGCCGTCATGGTGCGGGGGTCCTGGCGGATGCCCTGGGGGGAGGTGCCGATCGACGAGGAGCTGGCGGATCGCCTTCTTGCCGAGTCCCCCCTGCTGTCGGAAGACGCCTCCGCGCATCGCGGTGAGCATTCCCTGGAGGTGCAGCTCCCGTTCCTCCGGCGTTTCCGGGAGACGTTCCGGTTCGTCCCCGTCGCCCTCGGGAACCTCTCCCTTTCCGATTGCCGGACGCTGGGAGAGGCCGTGGCGCGGGTTGCGGGAGAGGATGCCCTCCCCCCTCTCCTCATCGCGAGCTCCGACATGTCCCACTACGAACCGGACGGCGTCGCGCGGAAGAAGGACGGCCAGGCGATCGACCGCATCCTGGCGCTCGACCCGGAAGGCCTGTTCCGGGTCGTCCGCTCCGAGCGGATCTCGATGTGCGGCGTGATCCCCGCGACGGTCGTCCTGTTCGCATCCCTTGCCCTTGGCGCCGGGTCCGCCCGCCTGATACAGTATTCGACTTCCGGCGACGTGAGCGGAGACCGGGGGCAGGTCGTCGGCTACGCGGGTCTCGCGTTGCTGTAGGGTTCCGCCGCCCCCGCGACGACTCCCAACGAGGTGGAAATGCCCGGTATCGTGACGCGCTTTGCCCCCAGCCCGACGGGGTACCTCCACATCGGCGGGGCCCGCACTGCCCTTTTCAACTGGCTCTTCGCCCGCCGCCACGGCGGGACGTTCGTCCTTCGGATCGAGGACACCGACCAGGAGCGATCGACCCCGGAGTCCGTGACGGCGATCCTCGAGGGGATGAAATGGCTGGGGATGACGTGGGACGAGGGCCCCTTTTACCAGACGGAACGAAGGGAACTGTACCGGAAAGAGGCCGAACGCCTGCTCCAGGAGGGGAAGGCATACCGGTGCGTTTGCACTCCCGAAGAACTCGATGTGCGCCGCGAGGCCGCCCGGGCGAGGGGGGAAAAGCCGCGCTACGAC
>DATEXR010000103.1 GCA_035256765.1 Candidatus Deferrimicrobiaceae bacterium
GACGTACAACCTGACGGGGATGGAGGGACACTTCGGCGCGGACATCACCCTGGACAAGCCGGGGAAATACGAGTTCTCGGTCGAGATCGAGGCGGGCGGGAAGAAGGGGTCCGGCAAGTTCTCGCATACGCTCAAGTAGCAAATAGCATGACCCCGCAAGGGAAAAATCAAAGGACGGAGAGGGGCCGCGATAAAGCGGCCCTTCGTTACCGGAATCCCATGAGAAAGGGGGTGCGGAGGTGGGAACGGAGATACGAAATCACGCAAGCGGGACGAATGCGTTGCGGCCGGGCATCGCCCTGCTGTTCCTCTTCGCATTCCTCCGGGCAATAGCCGCCACGGCGGCGGAGACGCCCGTTCCTGCGGCCTACTACGTCGGGGAGGCCCTGTCGGGGAATCCCTCTCTCGCATCCATGCAGGAACGGATCCGGATGAAGGAGAACGCGGCGGTCCGTGCCGGGGCGTTCGATGACCCGAAGGCCTGGATCGGGCTGACGAACGTGCCCATCGATACGTGGTCGTTTCGCGATGAGGACATGAGCGGGAAGGAGATCGGTGTCTCCCAGATGTTCCCCTACCCCGGCAAGAGGAAGCTCAAGACCGATATGGCCGTGCGGGAGCGGGAGCAGGCGGGTTACGACCTGGAGGAAATGAGGAGCATGCTCCGTTCCGAGGTGAAAATGACCTATGCGGAACTCGCCGCCGTGCGCCGGCAGGCGGAGGTGGTCCGCCGCACCCGGGACGTCCTTCGGGACATCGTGGGGGTCACGCAGGAGATGTACTCCGTCGGCCGGGGAAGCCAGCCCGACGTGCTCCGGGGACAGGTCGAGTCGGGGAAGATGCGCGAGATGCTGCTCATGCTCGAGAACCGGGAGAAGGTCCTGTCGGTCCGTCTCAACACCCTGGCGGCCCTGCCCCCGGACCGGCCGGTCCCGGATCTTGAGGAGCTCTCCGAGTTTTTCCTTCCCTTCCGGCCGGAGGAACTGATGGCGGCCTACCGGGAGGACCGCCCGGCCCGGAAGGCGCTCCAGGCGCGGGTCGCCCGGGGGGAGGCCCAGGTGGCGATGGCCAGGAGGGAGTATTACCCGGACTTCGAGGTATCGGTATCCTACATGCAGAGGGATCCGATGCTGGACGGGACGAAGCGGTCCGATATGGTCACCTCCATGCTGCTGATGAACATTCCCGTGTGGAGAAAGGCGAAACTCGACCCCGCCATCCGGGAGATGATCGCGGAACGAGAGATGGCGGCCCGCGAGCTGGACGCCCTGGACCTGGCGACCTCGAACGAGATCGGGCGGATCCTGGCCACGCTCGAGAACCGGGCGGCCGTGGCCGTCCTGTACCGGACGACGCTCATCCCGCAGGCCGAGCAGTCGTTCCGCGCGAACGTCGAGTCCTACGAGGTGGGAAAGATCGACTTCCCGATGTTCATGGATTCGGTGATGACGGTCCTCTCCTTCCGCAAGGAGTACTCCGGGATGGTGGGCGAGATGCACATGGAGAAGGCCAGGCTGGAAGCGGCCGTGGGGAGAGAGCTGAACTGAAGGCGAATGGGCCGCGAGGCCCGAACGGGGGATGATCGTGGGCGAAGAGCGCGAGGAAAGGATTCCGGGGGAGAAAAACGGCGCACCCGGGGAGGGAAAGGGGAGGAACGTGTCCCGGAAGGTCGCGTGGGGCGTTGCCCTGCTGCTGGCCCTCCTCTTGGCGGGGACGATCGCCTTCTACAACGTGCCCGCCTTCCACCACTTGCTCCACCCGCACCCGGCGGAAGGGACCGGCGGCACCGCGGAGGAGTCGGGGAAGTACACCTGCCCCATGCACCCCTTCATCGTCACCGACAAGCCCGGTGCTTGCCCCATCTGCGGAATGACGCTGGTGCTGCAGTCGAGCATGGCGGCCGCCGCCGCGCCGGATAACGCCGCCCCGGCGAAGAAGGAGCGGAAGATCCTGTACTGGACCGACCCGATGATCCCCGGCGACCGCAGCGACAAGCCGGGGAAATCACCGATGGGGATGGAGCGCACCCCGGTATACGAAGACGAAGCGATCGGCATGGTGGCGATGAACCCGACCCAGCGCCTGATGGCGAACGTGGCCACGCAGAAGGTCGCGAGGAGGGAGTTCGTCCTGGACACCTTCTCGGTGGGAAAGGTGTCGTGGGACGAACGGAGGGTGGCCAAGGTGGCGGCCCGGTTCGGCGGCAGGGTCGAGAGGCTGCACGTGGATTTCACGGGAACAGGGGTTACGCGCGGACAGCCGCTCCTGGACATCTATTCCCCCGAACTGATCGCGACGCAGCGGGAGTATCTTTTGGCCATCGAGGGGATGGAGCGGATGAAGGGAAGCCCATACGAGGACGCAAGATCCATGTCGGCGGGTCTCCTCGACGCCTCCCGGAGACGGCTTGCGCTGTGGGGCGTCACCGGCGCGCAGATCGAAGGGCTGGAGAGGACGAAGGAGCCGAAGACCGTCTTCACCGTTTCCGCCCCGGCGTCCGGCATCGTCACGGAACGGCTCGTGGCGGCAGGGCAGTACGTGATGGAGGGAACCCCGCTGTATTCGATTGCGGAGATCGATCCGGTCTGGGTCCAGGCGGAGATCTACGAGGCCGAGATCCACAAGGTGCCCGTGGGCACCCCGGCCGTCGTCACGACCGAAGCCTACCCGGGGAGGGAGTTCAAAGGGCTCGTGGCGTTCGTGGATCCTTTTCTTAACCCCGAGACCCGCACGGTCAAGGTGCGGATCAACCTCCCCAATCCCGGCAGTCTGCTCAAGCCCGACATGTTCGCCAACGTCCTGTTCCAGGGGAGGAAGGGGAAGGAGCTGGCGGTGCCCGATTCGGCCGTGCTCATCACCGGCGAGCGCGCGATGGCATGGGTGGAGGTGAAGCCGAACACCTTCGAACCGCGGATGGTCAAGGTGGGCCACAAGTCGAACGGGTATTACGAGCTTCTGTCGGGGCTCAAGGAAGGCGAAACGGTCGTGACCTCGGCCGGGTTCCTGATCGACTCGGAGAGCCAGCTCAAGAGCGGCCAGTCGGATCCCCACGCGGGGCATGGGGGCGCGGAGGGGCCGAAGCAGACGCCGAAGGAAGGCTCCGCTCCCGCGCCATCGTCTCGGGGGGCCGCCGGGGGAGACGGTCATGCCGAGAACGGCGGAAAGTAATCCGGGAAGGACGACGCGATGATCAACGGAATCATCTCCGCCTGCCTCAAGAACCGGTTCCTGACGATCCTGGGGAGCGTTGTCATCCTGCTGTGGGGGATCTGGGCGCTCCTGCGGACGCCTGTGGACGCCATCCCGGACCTCTCCGACAACCAGATCATCGTCTACACGATGTGGGAAGGTCGG
>DATEXR010000104.1 GCA_035256765.1 Candidatus Deferrimicrobiaceae bacterium
CCGACCTTCCCACATCGTGTAGACGATGATCTGGTTGTCGGAGAGGTCCGGGATGGCGTCCACAGGCGTCCGCAGGAGCGCCCAGATCCCCCACAGCAGGATGACAACGCTCCCCAGGATCGTCAGGAACCGGTTCTTGAGACAGGCGGAGATGATTCCGTTGATCATCGCCTCGCCCTTCCCGGATTACTTTCCGCCGTGCCCGGCATGACCGCCTTCCCCGGCGGCGCCCCGGGACGATGGCGCGGGAGCTAAGCCTTCCTTCGGCGTCTGCTTCGGGCCCTCAGTGCCCCCATGCCCCGCGTGGGGATCCGACTGGCCGCTCTTGAGCTGGCTCTCCGAGTCGATCAGGAACCCGGCCGAGGTCACGACCGTTTCGCCTTCCTTGAGCCCCGACAGGAGCTCGTAATACCCGTTCGACTTGTGGCCCACCTTGACCATCCGCGGTTCGAAGGTGTTCGGCTTCACCTCCACCCATGCCATAGCACGCTCGCCGGTGATGAGCACGGCAGAATCGGGCACCGCCAGTTCCTTCCCCTTCCTCCCCTTGAACAGGACGTTGGCGAACATGTCGGGCTTGAGCAGACTGCCGGGATTGGGGAGGTTTATCCGCACCTTGATCGTGCGGGTCTCGGGGTTAAGAAAAGGATCCACGAACGCCACGAGCCCTTTGAACTCCCTCCCCGGGTAGGCTTCGGTCGTGACGACGGCCGGGGTGCCCACGGGCACCTTGTGGATCTCGGTCTCGTAGATCTCCGCCTGGACCCAGACCGGTTCGATCTCCGCAATCGAATAAAGCGGCGTGCCTTCCATCACGTAGCCCCCTGCCGTGACCAGCCGCTCCGTGACGATCCCCGTACCGGGGGCATAGACCATGAAAACGGTCTTCGGCTCCTTCGTTTTTTCAAGCTCCTCGATCTGGGCATCCGTAACACCCCACAGCTTCAGGCGCGTCCTGGATGCCTGGACGAGCCTTTCCGCCATATCCCTCTCCTCGGGATAGGGGTTCTCCTTCATCCGGTCGTGCATCGCGAGGGCGAGCAGGTACTCCCGCTGGCTGGCGACAAGATCCGGGGAGTAGATCTCCAGCATCGGCTGCCCGCGGACGACCCGCGTCCCGGTGAAGTCGACGAAGAGCCTTTCCACCCTGCCGGCGATGCGCGCCGACACCTTGGCCACCTTCCGCTCGTCCCAGGAGATCTTCCCGACCGCGAAGGTGTCGAGGACGAACTCCCGGCGCGACACCTTCTCGGTGGCCACGTTCGCCATGAGCCGCTGCGTGGGGTTCATCGCCACCATCCCGATCGCTTCGTCCTCGTATACGGGTACGCGGTCCATCCCCATGGGCGATTTCCCCGGCTGGTCGCTCCGATCGCCGGGGATCATCGGGTCGGTCCAGTATAGGATCTTCCTTTCCTTCTTCCCGCCTGCTTCGCCGGCCGGCCCGGCCGCGGAGGCCATGCTCTCCTGGGGGACCAGCGTCATCCCGCAGATCGGGCAGGCGCCCGGCTTGTCGGAGACGATGAACGGGTGCATCGGGCAGGTGTACTTCGTCGGCCCCTGGGCGACCTTCGCCGTGTTATCCCCCGGGTGGGGGTGCAGCAGGTTGTGAAAGGCGGGCATCTTGAAAAAGGCCAACGTCCCGGCGCCGAGAAGGATCAGCGCCGAAGCCGCAATGACGATGGCGCGCGACGTCTTCTTCGGCCTGTCTTCGCTCATCTTCCGTCTCCGTGTCGCTTCGGTTTCGCATCCCGTGTTCCCGTCAATTCAGGTCCCTCCCCACCGCGGCTTCCAGCCTGGCCTTCTCCATGTAAAGATCTCCCAGCATCCCGTGGTAATCCTTCCGGGCCGCAAGGAACGCCATGACCGAATCCATCAGCATCGGGAAATCGATCTTCCCCACGCGGTACGCCTCGAGGTTCACCGAGAACGCCGTTTCGGCGTGCGGGATCAGGGTCGTCCGGTAGAGCGTGGCGACCGAGGAGCGGTTTTCGATCGTCGCCAGCGACCTGCCGATTGCGTTCGCCGACTCCAGGTCCAGGCTCGCCAGCTCCCGCCTGGCCATCTCCCTCTCCGCGGTCATCTCCCGGACGAAGGGATCCAGCTTTTCCGTTTTCCATATGGGAAGGGTCAACAGCAGCATCGAGGAGAACATGTCGGGGCGCTTCGTCCCGTCCGGCATCGCGTCCCGCTGCATGTAGGAGGCGGAGATCTCGAAGTCGGGGAAATATTCCTTGTTCGCCATCGCGATGGAGGCTTCCCCTCGGAGAATGCGCACCTGGAGCGATTTCCTCGCCGGTCGTTCCTCCCGGTACGCCGCCATCAGCTCTTCCTCACGGAACGGCAAGGTGAACTCCTGGAGGTGCTCGATCTCGGGGACCGGCAGGTCGGGCGGCAGGGCGGCGAGCGTGTTGAGGCGAATCGAGAGGACCTTCTCCCGGTTCTCCAGGACGAGGAGCATCTCCCGCATCTTTTCGAACTCCACCTGTCCCCGGTGGACGTCCGCCTGCGTCACCTTGCCCACGGCGTACATCTCCTGGGAAACCGCGACGATCTCCCGGAGGACCTCCCTGCTCCGGCGCACCTCCTCCGTTTGCCTGCGCACGTGCGACAGATCCACGTAGGTCATCTTGATCTCGGCCCGAAGCATGTTCCGCATCTCCTGCAGGTCGAACTCCGTTTGTTCCTTCTCGCGCATCGCGACGTCCGTCCGCAGCTTCCGCTTGCCCGGAAAGGGGATCATCTGGGAAACCCCGATCTCCTTCCCCGTCATGTCCTCGTCCCGGAACGACCACGAGTTGACGGGAATGTTCACCAGGCCGAACCACCCCTTCGGATCGTCGAGGGCACCGGCCCGGATCGCGGCATTCTCCTTCATCCGGATCCTCTCCTGCATCGCGGAGAGGGAGGGGTTGTTCGCCAGCGCCGCTTCCGTATAAAAAGAGGCGGAACGCGGCGCCTCCTCCGCCATGGAGGGGCCTGCGGACAGGGATAAGCCCGCACACAGGAAGAGGATCGCCCGGAGAACCCCGATCTCCCGGGTCCGCTCCCGGTCGCTCCCCATCACGGCCACGAAGACCATGAGCCCCCCGATGGCCAGACCACGGCGGGGACACCCGGGCCGGGCTCGCGGAACCGGTCGACCGCCTCCTTCCGGCTGGTCGCCGCTTGGCGGATCGCCGAAACCCCGGCGCCGGGCAGGGCCCGGGTGAACCCGATGTCCCGGGAGTTCATCAGCTCCTTGTTGAGGGAGAAGTCACTAACCGGAAGGGTGGAGCAGGCGAGGGAGAGCGTCGGGTCGGGGAGGGAGCCCGCGGGAAGGATTCCCCTCTCGGCGGATTCGGCGGCGAAACGGACCGACGGGAGGTTCGGGTTCCTCTCGATGGATTCCTGCACCGCAAGGGCGAGCAGGAGCAGAAGCAGGATCGGCACCCATCGCCCAAAGATTCCACCCTGTACCATTCCTCTCACCCCTCCCCGTTTTCCGACGACATTCCAACAGAAATTCCATCATATTACATCCTCATGATGCTACCTGACACCCCGATCCATTCCCACCGATTCCTCCGAAGACCAACCCGTGGTTCCCTCACGGACCGTCCCTTCGCGCCGGGATTCCCGGTCCTGGTCGACGGCCACGGCCGGACGGGATGCCGCTGCATCATGCCTCCCCCCGTGCTTACCGTGGAAATGACCCGCTGCCATCCAGAGGAGGAATCCTCCAGCCATCATGGCCGCCATCAGAATCACGACCGCTTCCCCCCGAACGTTCCGGAGCGTCGCCTCCCCTCCCGTACGCATCATGGTTCCCCTACCCGGAATATGCCGACCGCTCTGCCGTGTCTTTTTCCGCATCCCCGATTTCCTCCGATTGTTCCTTTTTGTTCGGATGGTTCATCACGATGTCGATTCCCCCGTTCGGGCCCTCTCCGAAAATTTCCCTCGCCTCCGCCAGGAGGGCGAGGTAATTCTCTCGCGTGTCCCGCACACCCTTTCGGCGCTCCTCGATGCAGCCGATCGCCTCCTTCATCCCGGACACGTAATCCGTGCGGTACACGGTATACCGCCTACGCATCCCTATCCCCTCCTTTCGTTCCAAAGGCAAATCGGCAGGACCGACCATTGTCAGGCGGCTCGAGGCGTACGGACGGTCACCTCCCGCCCGACGGGGAATCCGCCGGGGGGCAGCATGCGCTTCCGGAACCGCATCCCCCCGCCGACGTCGTCCTGCCGGGGGCGAACGATCCCCCGAGCAACAGCGTTGCGGCCACCGAAAGGATGGCCGCCGCTATAACGGCGACTACCAGCCCCCTCCAGGAAGGCGAGGAGGGGCCGGGCAGACCATTCGGATCCGCATCACTCGCCGGCACATTTTCCGCAAGGAAATCCCTCTCTCCCCTTCCTTCCCAGTAGTGTTTCCCCTCCATTGGTTCCCCCTCCCAAGGTCTTTGCCGGCATTCAACCGCGTAATCCCATCGCCTGACCGGACGGCGACATGCGCCGGTCCTCCTCCACCAGGCCGTCGCGCAGACGGACGATCCTCGTGGAACGGGACAGGTTCGCCCGGTTGTGGGTGACCATCAGCACGGTCTTTCCCCTGCCGTGCCATTCGGAAAACAGATCCAGGATCTGCTCCCCC
>DATEXR010000105.1 GCA_035256765.1 Candidatus Deferrimicrobiaceae bacterium
CGTCTACGGGCCGTCCTCACCCCCTGATCGCCGTCGCCGGAACAGGGGTAGGCGACGATCCACGCCATTCATGTTGCGAACCGGGGAAGTGCCCTACCAGGCGATCATCTTCCTGTCGCGGAAGAACCCGCCCGTCGGACCGCCGTCGTCAAGGGTCGCGATCCAGACCGCGGTGTCGGCTCCCTCCGCGGGAGACCGTTCCGCCTCGGCGCCCCCCATCTCCGTCCAGGACCCCATCGTGCTCGCAACGTTGACGATGCGCCCGTATTCGACCTTTCTCATCGAACTCGCGCAGCCTGCGGATGCTCTCCGGGTCGTCCACGTCCAGCGGGTGGAACCGGACGCGAAGCCCGTCCTCCTGGAGCCCCTCGGCCGCCTTCCGCCCCTTCTCCTCGTCCCGCTCCGCATCTTCGTTCCCGCCGCCCGGGACGATGCGGTCTTCTTTTCCGTATATCCGATGACATCCCGACCCGGCGGTTTCGCCCTTGCCCTCCGACGAATCATTTGACAAAACCGGCGGTCCCCCTTACATATTTCCTACAGCGCCATGGGACACGATCTCTCCGACTACCGCCAGGTCTTCCGCAGCCGCCGCATCGGGGTGATGGTGCTCGTCGGGTTCTCCTCCGGACTCCCGCTGGCCCTGACCGGCGGGACGCTGCAGGCGTGGATGACGGTTGCGGGTGTGGACCTGCGCACCATCGGGGTGTTCGCCCTGGTGGGGATCCCCTACACGGTGAAATTCCTCTGGTCGCCCCTGATGGACCGCTTCGTCCCTCCCTGGATGGGCAGGCGACGGGGCTGGATGTTCCTGACCCAGGCGGCCCTGCTGATCGGCATCGCGGCGATGGCGTTCGGGAACCCCGGGGCGGCCACTTGGGCACTGGGAGCCACCGCCCTCCTGGTCGCCTTCTCGTCCGCCTCCCAGGACATCGTGATCGACGCGTACCGGACGGACGTCCTGCGCGAGCCGGAGCGGGGCCTGGGCGCGGCCGTCTTCGTGACCGGTTACCGGATCGCGATGCTGGTCTCGGGAGCCGCGGCCCTCATCCTCTCCGAG
>DATEXR010000106.1 GCA_035256765.1 Candidatus Deferrimicrobiaceae bacterium
GTTGCCGCTCATGACGTGGACGAAAAACGTCGCTTCAAACGAGAAGGGGTTGACCGATGGGTGCATCAGCAGGAACCCGGACGCAAAGGGCAGGGCCACGACCAGGGGGATCGCGTAGTCCTGGAACCTCGACAGGGCCCTGGTGGACCTCGACGCGATGCGCTGGACGATCAGCGCGACGGCCGTCACGATGGCCACGATGGTCAGCACGTCGGCCACCGGGTTCGATATCGCGGGCCACGAGACGCCGAGCCCCCGGGCCCACAGGGCGATATGACCGCCGAGGAAGATCGGCACGATCAGGATGGACACGTGAAACAAAAACGAGGTGAGGCTGAACAGGACCTGGTTCCAGAGCTTCCCCACGGGAATCAGCCACCCGATGGTCGCCGCGATCATCTTGCGGTACGGGATGTTCTTGTCCCCCGCGCGGTGCACGGCCCGGACCACCTCCCACACGGTGATCCCCACGTGCCGCGGCAGCCCCAGCACCATGAAGCTGAACGCCGCGATGAAGACGGGCCCCCTCGCCCACGCCAGCCAGGACTCCATCATTTCTCCTCCTTCTCCTGCCCGTGTGCCGCCGGCCCGGCACCGAAGTCGATGACCTTGAGCAGCAGATCGTGCAGGCCGACGACCTCCATGCCCTCGAGGACGTTGTCCTCGACGACTTCCCTGAGCTGCTTCTTGCAATTGGCGCAGGGGGAGATTATGTACTTCGCCCCCGTTGCCCGCAGCTGATCGGCCTTCCGCTTGCCCATCGGCCCGGTGCGGAAGGCGCGGATCTCATCGATCGAAACCAGCCCGCTGCCGCCGCCACAGCAGTAGTTCTCGGTGCGGTTCGGCGTCATCTCGACGAAGTCCTTGCAGATGGCCTTCAATATCTCGCGCGGTTCCTCGGTGATCCGCCCGGCGCGGGCGATGTTGCACGGATCGTGGTAGGTCACCCGCTCCTCGATCTTGTTGCCCTTCAGCGGGATCTTCCCTGCTCGCATCTGCTGCCAGGTGTACTGCATGATGTTCACGACCTCCGGTGCATCGGGGCCGCAGAAGGTGGGGACGAACCAGGCGCTCCGCGTGGCGTGCCCGCACTCGCCGATCAGCACCTTCCTCCCCTTCAACCGGTGCACCTCGGCGACCACGTTGCGCACGATGCGCTCCATCATCCGGTCGGAGTAGAACAGGCCGTAGTTGATCCCGTCGTAGTCCCCCGTGCCGATGGTCCAGGACCCGCCGGTGACGTGCATGACCGCGGCGTTGCCCATGAGGGTGTCCGGCTCCAGCAGGTAGTCCGAGACCGCGGGGAAGAAGACGTACTCCGCCCCCTGCACGTCGATGGGGAACTTCACATCCACATTATAGTTGTCCCGGAATTCCTCCTCGAGAAACGCGCAGGTGTCCTTGAGCGCGATGACCGGGATCGCCGAGGTGTTGCCCACGCCCTCGAGCTGTTCGCGGACCGACACGAGCAGGGCCTTCGGGATGACGTTGATCTCGGCGAGGAGCCAGCGTGACAGGTGCGTGATGAGGCCGTGATCGACGCCCATCGGGCAGGTGGCCTTGCAGCGCCGGCAGGCGGTGCAGCGGTAGTACTCCTCCGCCATGCGGTCGAGGTATTCGTCGGTCAGCGTGAACCCGCCGAACATCCGCGCCTTCAGGATGCCCTCGGCCGTGAAATACCGGCGGTAGACCCCCAGCAGCAGCTCGGAGCGGTGGCAGGGGATGTCCCTGTCCTCGCCGGTCACCTCGTACAGCGGGCAGACGGAGGCGCAGCGGCTGCACTTCGTGCTGATCCGCGCGTAGACCTCGAGCGGCAGGCCGTAGTTGGAATGCTCGAGGACCGCGGCGAAAGCCTCCAGGAACTTCCGCGGCCGCTCGGTCGTCTCCAGCGCCTTTTTCTCGACGAAGTAGCTGTACTTTCCCTTCTTCATGGATGGACACTCTCCTCACTTGTCCGGGGCCGGCGACGCGTGACCGGCATGCCTGGATCTCCCCCCGGGAGAAAGCCTGCCCCGGACGAACAGATCGAGCAGCTCGTCCACGCTTCCCGTCACCCAGGAAATCACATGGATTCCGTTCGCGCGGAGCAGGTCCTCGAAGAAATCCTGCACCCCGCCGCAGATCAGCGTCTTCACCTGCTGGTCGCGCAGCAGCCTGAACCGATCGAAAACATCCCGGCTCTGCAGCGGGAAACCTTTCTGCGCGACCACTTTCCCGCCTCTGATGGTGAAGATGGCGATGTTTGCGCAGTATTCGAAACACGGAGCGACTTCCTCTTTGAATCGCGGGATGGCCACCTTCACCTCGATCCTCCACCGGCCGTTGTAAAGAGCAACTTTAAGGCCAACATCTTCGGAACGCCGGCAATTGGTCCTGGTAAAAGGGTTTATCAGATTGTCGGGTGAACAGACCAGGCGAGTCGTTTTGCAGAAATGAAACACACACCTGTTTCAAGTATTTCAGGATTGCAACAGCAGTCTCCGCCCCTGACCGTAACTACTCATGTCATTATTCCGGAACGCTCGGCATGAACGGTTGGCCTTCGAGTGAGAGGATGGGCCGGAGTCCGGGGAAAAATGATGACCGCAGCGGTCAAGAAATGGAGTACTTCTTCATCTTCCGCCACAGCGTGGCGCGGCTTATTCCCAGTTCCTGTGCCGTCTTTCCCAGGTGCCCGCCGTTGTGCTTGAGGGCGAAACGGATGGCGTCGGCCTCCGCAAGCTTGAGCTGCGATCCGTCGTGCGGTGGCTTCGTCGCAAAGGCGCGCTGGTTCCCCTGCGGGAGATCCTCGGGGAGGTGGGGCACATCGATCAGCCGGTTGTGGCACAGGACGAACCCGTACTCGATGACATTTTCCAGCTCCCGGACGTTTCCCGGAAAGTCGTGGCGCATGAGGATCTCCATCACCGCGGGCGTGACTCCGGTGATCTGCTTCCCGCTCTTCACGCTGAAACGCCGGACGAAATGCTCGACCAGAAAGGGGATGTCCTCGCGCCGGTCCCTGAGCGGGGGGAGGGTCAGACGGACGACCGCCAGGCGGAAGTACAGGTCGTCCCGGAACTTCCCGTCGCTGACGAGCTCGGCCAGCTTCCGGTTGGTGGCCGCCACGATGCGTACGTTCGCCTGCACGGTCTTGGTCCCGCCGAGCGGCTCGTACTCG
>DATEXR010000107.1 GCA_035256765.1 Candidatus Deferrimicrobiaceae bacterium
GACCGATGTGACGATGGGCCGCAGTCTGCGGGCGAAAACCATTCTGGTGGCCACAGGATACGGGGAATCGGAGCGCCGGGAGGGGGAGCGCCGCGGTGTCCGGCCCGACGTGTTCCTCCCCAGCATAAGGGAAGCGGCGGAATGGATCCTTTCGGAAGGGGAATAATGTGAGCGGATTGCATGCCCCGAGGGAGATAATCGTTCGGCGCATCGCCCTTTTCGCCGCCGCCGCGATTCTTCTCCTTGCGACCGGCTGCTCCCGGGCGGCTCATGAACCCCGGCCGGAGGAGAAGCCCCCGGCCGCGGCATCCGGGACTTCGAAAGCGGAAGAGGCGCGTGCGGAGGAGGGTACCGTTTCCTCCCTGCCGAAGGCGGAACAACCGGCAGCGTCGGAGGAAGTTCCGTCTCCGGCGGCAGACGCGCCGAAAGATGCGGGAAAAGAGATCCCGGCGGAATCTCCCCCGCCTTCCGCGGAGGCGGTTTCCGGGACGGAGCCCCCGCCGGCGGTTTCACGGCCGGAGGAGGGGAAGGCCGGGAAAGAGCCGGTTTCCGATGTGGGAGAAACCGCGGCGACTGTTCCGACGACCGCCGCCAACGGGAAAGCGAACGGGAAGGGAAATTCCGCGGGTGCATCGCATCCCGCGCCGGCTCCCGCCGTTCCCCGGGCGGATGCGGAACCGGGCAGGATGGTGATCGCCAGCCTCTCGGAGGAGATGGCGTTTCCCAAGGACGGCCCGCCCTGGGCGAGAAAGAAAGAGGAACTCGTCTACAAGGTGGAGTTTTTGGGAATCACGATGGGGTACGCCCGGTTCACCTTCCTGGGGAAGGTGCTCCTGTCCGGAAAGGAGGCGTATCACCTCCGGGTGCGCGCGTGGACCTCGGACATCCTCTCGCTGATCTACCCGATCGACGACACGATCGATTACTACCTGGACGTGCAGACGATCACGCCCCTTCGCCAGGAGTTCGCGAACAGCCGGAAAGAGGACGACGTGGCCATCTACGACCAGGAAAAAGGGACGATCGTCTACCGGTACAAGAAGGACGGGACGATACGAAAGAAGGTCGACGCGGTCCCCAACGTGTACGACCCCGTCTCGGCGGCGTATTATTTCCGCACCCGGGATCTTGCGGCCGAGGAGAAGGGGAGGCCGATGTACGCCGGGCGGAAATTATGGGAGATATCGGCCCGGCCGGTGGGATTCGAACGGATCCAAACGGACCGGGGGGAGGTGGACACGATCATCATCCAGCCCGTGATCCGGAGGGAAGGCAAGGTCGAGGACAAGGGGGACCTGCGGATGTGGATGTCCCGGGACGAGAGCCATCTCCCGGTCCGGTTGTACGCGAAGTTCAGGAAAATACGGATGTGGACGCTGGTGGGGGAGTTGATGCCCGACCCGCAGGGGGGATAGATCATGGACGAGGAACTGCTCGAGATCCTGGCTTGCCCGAAGTGCAAAGGGAGCTTGCAGCTGACCCCGGAGGAGTCGGAGTTGCGCTGCGAGGCGTGCCGCCTGAGCTACCGCATCGACGACGGGATTCCCGTTCTCCTCATCGAGGAAGCTTCCTCGTATGAATGACGACGGATTCATCGAGCGGGCGTTCGCCTACATCGAACGGTTCCGCACCTGCCGGCTCCTGGTGGTCGGGGACATCATGCTGGACGAATACATCTGGGGGAATGTGGGGAGAATCTCCCCGGAGGCCCCCGTACCGGTGGTCGCCGTCACGCGGGACACGAGAGCCCTCGGGGGGGCGGCCAACGTGGCGCTGAACATCGCCTGCCTCGGCGCGGGGGTGCAGGTCGCCGGCTTCGTGGGAGCGGACCCGGCGGGCCGGGAGATCGTCCGCATGCTGCGGAAACGGGGGATCGGCGTGTCGGGCGTCGTCGCCGACCCGGATCGTCCGACGACGGTGAAGACGCGCGTGATCGCCCACCAGCAGCAGGTGGTCCGCGTCGACAGGGAGAAAAAGGAGCCCCCGGACGGGAAAGCGCGCGGAATGCTCGCGAGCCGTGTCCTTGAGGCGCTGGGCGAAGCGGACGGAGTGGTCCTGTCCGACTACCGCAAGGGCGCGCTTTCCCGCGAGCTCGTGGAGGAGGTGATCGCCACGGCGAGGAAGAAAGGAATTTTCGTGGCGGTGGATCCGAAGCAGGCCGATTTCACCTACTACCGCGGGTGCACCCTGATCACCCCCAACAAGGCCGAGGCCGAGGCGGCGCTGGGGGGCCGGGAACTTTCGGGGGACCGGGAGGTGTGGGAGGGGGGAAAGGCGCTATTGCGGAAGACCGGGGCGGGCGCGATTCTCATCACCCGGGGGGAGGAGGGGATGAGCCTCGTGGAGCGCGGTCGCCGGTCCTTTTTCCACATCCCGTCGCAGGGACGCCAGGTGTTCGACGTGACCGGCGCCGGCGACACCGTGATCGGCACCCTTGCCGCCGGGTTGGGGGCGGGAGCGCCCCTGCGGGACGCCGCCCTCCTCGCGAACGCGGCCGCGGGGGTCGTCGTGGGCGAGGTGGGAACCGCGCCGATTACCGTGGAGAAACTGACCCGGGCCCTGCGCCTGCAGCGAAAGGAGAGGGAGATCGCCCTCGAGGAAAGGGGCCAGTCGCCGCGGAGCGGGAAAAGGACTGCAACCCCCCGATGAGCCTGCGGACGGTCCCTTCGCCCGCACGGTTGCTGTTCTCCGTGATGTACCGGGAGGAGAGGGACTTCGAACGGTCCCTCCGCAGGATCACCGAGCGGATGGGGGCCGTCGGGCGCGTCAGCGACCCGTTCCCCTTCGACAGGACCGACTATTACGAGAGGGAAATGGGATCGCCGCTGTTTCGCCGCTTCCTTCTCTCCGTCGATGCCGTGTCCCGGGACGAGCTGGCGGCGGCGAAGCTTGCGGCCGAGGCGATCGAGAGGGAATTCTCGGTCCACGGGAGGCGGACCGTCAACATCGACCCGGGTCTGCTGGCGGAAGAGAACCTCGTCCTCGCCACGGGAAAGAACTATAGCCACCGGGTCTACCTGCGCGACGGGGTGTTCGCCGACCTCACCCTCGTGTTCGAAAAGGGAGAGTACCGGGCGCTTCCGTGGACGTACCCCGATTACGCGTCGACCGAGATCCGATCGTTCCTCACGGGGTTGCGCAGGGAGCTCCGGGAAACGGAAAAACCGTCCGGGAGAGGAGATTCGTAGATGTGGATGAGCATGACGGGGTTCGGAAGGGGAGACCATAACGGCGAGGACGTTTCGGTGATCGCGGAGGCAAGGTCCGTCAACCACCGGTTCCTGGACATTCACGTGCGGTGCCCCGTGAAATTCCTCTCCTGGGAGATGCGCATCCGCTCGTTGGTGCGGGGAGTGCTCCGGCGGGGGAAGGTGGATGTGTTCCTGAGCGTCCGGGATTGGGGGAAGGGGGGTACCGCGGTCCGTGTGAATCACGGTCTTCTGTCCTCCTTTCTCGCGGAGGCGAGCCGGCTGCGCGAGGAGTACGCGCTTACGATGGACCTCTCGTTCCGGGACCTGATCGGGGTCCCCGACCTCTTCGTGTTCGCTCCCGAGGGGGACGATCCCGCGGAGAAGCATTGGGCGCTCGCGGAGGGGGCGGTGCGTCATGCCCTCGCCATGCTCGTCGGGTCGAGACAGGAGGAGGGAGAGCGGCTGCGTTCCGCCATCGGGCAGTCGGTCCGGAGCCTTCGGGACCTAACGGAAGAGATCGTCTCTCTTGCCGGAGAGAACCGGGAACTTGCCAGGTCGCGGTTCCGGGAGCGGATCGAGGCCCTGTCGGGGGAGGCGGGGGTCGATCCCGTTCGCGTCCAGCAGGAGGCGGCGATCCTGATCGACCGGTTGGACATCTCCGAGGAGTGCGAACGCCTGCGCTCGCATCTCGCGGGGATGGAGGGGATGCTGAGGAACAAAGGCGATGCGGTGGGGAAGCGGTTTGATTTCCTCGTGCAGGAAGCGTTCCGGGAAATGAACACGGCCTCGTCCAAATCGGCGCATGCGGGGATATCGGAACGGGTGGTCGCCGCGAAGACGGAGCTGGAAAAGATCCGGGAACAGATCCAGAACGTGGAGTGACCCATGGAGAAAGGGGATGTCTTCGTCATTTCGGCTCCGTCGGGTTCGGGGAAGACCACCATCTGCCGGATGCTCGCCCAACGGGTGGAGAACATTCAACTTTCGGTATCCTACACCACACGCCCCCGGAAGGAGGGGGAGGTGGACGGCAAAGACTATTATTTCGTTAAACCGGAAATATTTGATAAAATGGTAATTTCGCGGGAGTTTCTGGAATCCGCCTCCGTGTACGGAAACCGGTACGGCACGTCCCGGGAGGCGGTTCGAACGATCGTCTCCCGCGGATGGGACGCCGTTCTGGAGATCGACGTCCAGGGCGGGCGGAAGGTGAAACAGGAACTTCCCGAGGCGGTTCTGGTCGGCATCTTTCCCCCCGACTGGGAGTCCCTCGAAAAGAGACTGATCGGAAGAGGAAGGGACACTTCCGAGGAGATGAAAGCTCGTCTTCGGGCCGCGGCGGACGAGGCGCGGCATCTCCTCTTGTACGATTACCTCGTGGTGAACGACGACCTCGGGGCGGCGGTGACCAGGGTGGAATGGATCGTGCGGGCGGCCCGCCTCCGGCGGGACAGGGCGCTCGTTCGGATGTCGAAAATCGTGAACCGGACCGGAGAAGGGGAGCCATGGCGCGAGTAACGGTAGAGGATTGTCTGCGGCAAGTGGAAAGCCATTTCGAACTGACCGTGGTGGCGGCCAAGAGGGCCAAGCAGCTCCTGGGCGGGCAAGGAGCGTCGATCGACACGTCCCAGCGAAGGGACAAGCCCACCGTGGTGGCGCTCCGGGAGATCGCCCAGGGGACGGTGCGGGTCAAGCGATAACGCCGGAGCGGGCGATGCTCCGACTGAACGACATCGTCGACCGCGTCCAGTCGATACGGCCGGCGGCCAACATCGAGCTCATCCAGAAGGCGTACGTTTTCACGGGAAAGGTGCATCACGGCCAGCTCCGTGAATCGGGCGAGCCCTACCTGATCCACCCCCTGAACGTCTCCCACATCCTGGCCGACTGGAACATGGACGAGGAGACGGTCGCCACGGGCCTGCTCCACGACACCGTGGAGGATACGGTCGCCACCATCGAGGAGATCCGGGAGCTGTTCGGGGAAAACGTCGCCCAGCTGGTGGACGGGGTCACCAAGATCAGCCGCGTCATCATCTCCGACGTCGCCGACCAGAAGGCGGAATCCCTCCGGAAGATGATCCTCGCCATGGGGAAGGACATCCGCGTGATCCTGGTCAAGCTCGCGGACCGGCTCCACAACGTGAGAACTCTGGGACACCTCTCCCCGGACCGGCAGGTCATCATCGCCCGCGAGACCCAGGAAATCTACGCGCCGATCGCGAGCCGCCTCGGGATGTCCCGGGTGAAGATGGAGCTCGAAGACCGGTGCTTCGAGGTCCTCCACCCGGACGATTTCCGCGAGCTCACCCGTTCCGCCGACGAAAGAAAGCGCGGCCGGGAGGAGCACATCCGGAAGGTGACCACCCTCCTCGAGGGGAAGATTCGCGAGGCGGGGATCGACGCGTTGGTCACGGGCCGCTCCAAGCACATCTCGGGAATCTTCAACAAGATGGCGCGCCAGGGGATCGACTTCGAGCACGTCTACGACCTGATCGGGTTCCGGATCATCCCCAAGACGATACGGGAGTGTTACGAGGCCCTCGGCATTGTCCACAGCCTGTGGCGGCCGGTCCCGGGCCGGTTCAAGGACTACATCGCGATGCCGAAGGCGAACCTCTACCAGTCTCTCCATACCACCGTGTTCGGCCCCAACGCCGAGATGATGGAGATCCAGATCCGGACCGAGGAGATGCACTCCCTGGCGGAGTACGGGGTCGCGGCGCACTGGCGGTACAAGGAGGGGAAGCAGGTCACGGACAACAAGGGCGACCAGATGTTCGTGTGGCTCCGCCAGATTCTCGAGCTGCAGAAAGAGATGAAGGACCCGCGGGAATTCCTGAACACCGTGAAAGTCGAGCTCTTCCCCGAGGAGGTGTACGTGTTCACCCCGCGGGGGGACGTGAAGGAACTGCCGCGCGGGTCGACGCCCATCGACTTCGCCTACGCGATCCACACGGAGGTCGGGAACCAGTGCGTGGGGGCGAAGGTGAACGGGAGGATGGTCCCCCTCAAGGTCTCCCTGAAGAACGGCGACGTGGTCGAGATCATCACCAACCCTTCGCACAAGCCGAGCCGGGACTGGCTCAAGATCGCCAAGACCAGCCGGGCGCTCAACAAGATCCGGGCGATCATCCGGCAGGAGCAGCAGGAGCACAGCCTGGCGCTGGGACGCCAGATCCTGGAGCGCGAGCTGCGCAAATATTCCCTCTCCCTCACGAAGACGCTGAAGTCCAAGGAATTCGCGGAAGTTCTCCAGGAGAACCGGTACAAAAGCGCCGACGACTACTGTATCGCCATCGGGTACGGGAAAACCTCTCTGATCCCTCTGCTCCGGGCCCTCGTCCCGCCGGAACAGCTGCAGGAGAAGGGGAAGGAGTCCCGGCTCGAGGCCCTCATCAAACGCGTCACCGCGAGGAAACCGAGCGCGGTCATCGTCAAGGGGGTGGACGACATGTTCGTCCGTCTGGC
>DATEXR010000108.1 GCA_035256765.1 Candidatus Deferrimicrobiaceae bacterium
TACGCCTGCGCCGTGCTCGGTCGTCCTTCGCGGTCTGACGGCGCATCCGCTTCGCCTCGGCTGCCGACCCTTCCGGGGACAGGCCCCTCGCTCCCGCGGAGTACGCGCTTCTTGCACTCAGGGGGGACACTCCTTTTTTTCTCGGTGAATACATCAGGAGTGTCCCCCCCCCATCCTCAGTCGCGCGCCTTGCTGGCGCGGCGCATCGACGCTCTCGGTGCGTCAAGCTATTTACGAGACGGTGCACTGTGTTCTCCCCCGCCCGTCTGCCGGTAGTGCCGGCGGAACACCTCGCGCAGGCGCTCCTCGCTGGCGACGGAGCTTCGCCCCGCCTCGTGGATCAGTTTTCCGTTCAGGAAGATGCAGTATCGGTCGAGGACGCGGAAGGCGGCCCCCAGGTCGTGCTCGGCCAGAAGGATCGTCGCCTTCCCGCGCAGCTCCCCGTCGATGACCGAAAGGATCCTGTCCCGCACCTCGAGGGAGAGGCCGAGGAACGGCTCGTCGAACAGGAGGAGCGAGGGGGTCCCCATCATCGCCCGACCGATGACCAGCATCTGCCGCTCTCCGCCGGAGAGGATCCCCGCGGGGAACGGCCCCTTCTCCCTCAGGACGGGGAAGAGGTCGTACACCCGCTCCCGCGCCCCTTTCCGGTCGGCCGGCTTCCGGAGGTACCCCCCGACGTCCAGGTTCTCGCGGACGGTCATCCGGAGGGCGACGCGGGCGCGGTCGGACACGTAGTGCACCCCGCGCGCCACCCGCTCGTGGGCGGGCAGGCAGGTGATCTCTTCGCCGTGATAGGTGATCCTGCCGGAGGCGACTGGGACCAGCCCCGCGACCGCCTTCAGCAGCGTCGTTTTCCCTGACCCGTTCGTGCCGAATATCGCCACGACCTCCCCGGGCCGTGCCTCGAGGGTGACGCCGCGCACCGCCCTCACCTGGCCGAACATCACCGAGACGTTTTTGATTTTCAGGTGCACCGCGACTCCCGGCGTTCCGCTCTCATGGCCCGTGGTCCTGCCCGTGGGCGTGGGGCTTGTACTTCGCCAGGTCGGCGGGCTTCCCCTCCCAGGTGACCCGGCCGTCCTCGATCGCCACGACGCGGCCGCACATCTCCTCGAGGAGGAGCGGGTTGTGGGAGATGAGGAGGAAGGAGATCCCGTCGTCGCGGTGGAGGGAACGCAACAGCGCGGCGAGCTCCGCCTCGTCTTTCGTCGAAAGCGCCGAAAAAACCTCGTCGAGCAGGATGAGCTTCGGGCGGCACGAGATCGCGCGGGCGAACTCGAGCCGGCGAAGGCACCCCTGGGACAGCTGGGCGGCCGGCCAGAACCGCTGGGCGAACAGCCCCGTCCGGTGGAGGACCGATTCGGTTTCCTCCGCAAGCCCCCGGGGGGGGCGCTCCCCGTCCCCCCGCCTCCGGTCCCCGCACAACAGCGCCACGCGGACCGACTCCGCGACGGTCAGGGTGGGGTAGGGCCCCGGGATCTGGAACGTCCGGGCGAGCCCGGCGCGGAACCGCGCATCCATCGGGAGCCGGGTGATCTCCCTCCCCTCGAAGAAGATCCTCCCCCGGTCGGGGGGGATCAGTCCGGAGAGGACGTTGGCCAGCATCGTCTTCCCGGCGCCGTTGGGGCCGAACAGCCCGACCACCTCCGCCTTTTCCACGGAAAGGGTGATCCCCCGCAGGATCCGGGAAGCCCCGAACGACTTCTCGATCCCTTCCGCGCGCAGCAGTTCGCTCACGGGCTAGGCCCCCCCGGCGCCATCCTCCGCATCCGGAACCGCTCCCGCAAGGTTCCGGCCACCCCTGCCGGGAAAAACCGCAGGATGAGGAGGAGGGCCAGGGCGTACAGGAGGACCCTCGCGGCAGGGGCGATCCCCGCGCCCTGGAAGAGGACGTGCAGGAGCAGCGCCGCTACCACCGGCCCCACGATCGTGCCCCTTCCCCCGATCGCCGCGAAGGTGGCCGCCTGGAAGGAGAGCTCCAGCGAGAAGTCGGCCGCGGTCGCGCGTCCCACGTGCGCCGCGAACCCCACGCCGGCGGCCCCGGCGAGAAGGCCGGCCACGAGGAAGGCGCGCCTCTTGTGACGCGCGACGTCCACGCCCGAGGCGCGGGCGGTCAGCTCGCTTCCCCCGATCGCCGACCAGAGGAGCCCCTCCTTCGACCTCGCGATGCGCGTCATCCCCCAGGTGGAGACGAACAGGAACAGGAGCGCTCCGTAATAGGACGCCCACGGAGACGGGTTCTCCCAGGGAAGGGCCACGGGGATCCCCCCCTCGCCCCCCCAGGAGTAGGCGCCCCGGGGGGAGAAAAAGGTCTGGCCCAGCATCACCTCGTGGGCAAGCTCTCCCAGGGCGAGAGTAAGCAGCGCGATGAACGGTCCCTTGAGCCGGCCGGAGAACGTCCCGACGACGGCGGCGACGGCGGTGGAAAGAAGGAGCGCCGCGGCGCCCGCGGCGGCGAAAGGCCACCCGGCAAGGCTCGTGAGCAGCGCGCAGGAGTAGGTGGCCGTCCCGAAGAAGAGGGCGTGCCCCAGACAGATCTGCCCGGCCACCCCGCCGACGATATCCCACGAACCGACGTAGGCGGCCAGCAGGAAGCCGGAGACGAGGACATCGAGGAGGAACCGGTCCAGGCCCGCGAGGGGGAGGAGAAGGAGCATCCCCGCCCCCAGCGCCAGCGCTCCGATCGTTCTCCGCGGGAAAGGGGTCATTCCGGGGCCCCGTGCTCAGTAGTCCCGGCCGGGCGCCGTGGCGGAGAGCCCCGACGGGCGCAGGAGAAGCAGCAGGCAGATCCCCGCGAGGAGGCTGACGTAGGACCACTGGGGCGAGAGGAAGAACGCGAACGCGTTCGACCACAGCCCGAGCCCCACCGCCAGGAGGAAGAGGAACAGGACGTTCTCCATCCCCGAGGCGATCACCACGATGAGGGACAGGATGAGCGGGACTCTCCCCATGGTGGGGGTGATCGAGGTTGCGGGGGCCAGAAGGGCCCCTGCCACGGCGGCGGCCGCCGAGGCGAACCCGAAGGTGAGGTACCGGATCTTCTCCACGTCCATCCCGACCGATCCCGCGATCTCCTCCTCCTCGGCGATGAGCTTTACGGGGAGCCCCCAGCGGGAACGGAGAAAGAGGGCAAGGGCGAAAAGGATCCCGGCGGAGGCCGCGAGGGAGGCCGCCCCCCACCGGCGAACGACGACCCCGGACGCGACCGCCCAGGGGGGGTCGGCGCCGATCGACACCGGATGCGGTCCCCACAGCATCTGGGCGGCCTGTTCGAACAGGATGGCGAACCCCAGGGTTCCGACGGCCACCGAGAAGGGATGGGAGCGCACGGGGTTGATGAAGCTTTTCCCGAGGAAGACCCCGAAGGCGAACGCGATGAGAGCGGCCGGCAGGACGGCCGCCGCGGGGTGCGACACCCCCTTCGTGGACAGGGCGTAGGCGATGTATGCCCCAAGCGAAAAAAAGGCTCCGTGGGAGAGGTTGACCACTTTCACCACCCCCAGGATGAGCGCGAGGCCCGCCGCCATCAGGGCGTAGGTCGATCCCGTGAAAATTCCGTCCAGAAGGACCTGCGCGAAGGGATGCATCGAACCCTCCGTGGGAGGCCCGCGCGGGACGCGGGCCGCTCGCCGGG
>DATEXR010000109.1 GCA_035256765.1 Candidatus Deferrimicrobiaceae bacterium
CCGCGACCCGGAAGGAATCGTTCGAACTCTACCTGCTGGCACGCGGCTTCCGGGGGTCGTGAACCGCTCGCGGGGCGGCTTCCTCTACGAGGTCTTCTTCCCCACATGGGCGAGGGCTTCCCGGATGTGGTGGACCGGCACCAGCGTGAGCGGGAACTTCGCGGAGAGGCGCTCGGCGTTGGACGCGGGGAGGAGCACCCGGGTAAACCCCATCTTCGCCGCCTCGTTCAGGCGGCTCTCCGCCATCGGGACCGCCCGCACCTCCCCTCCCAGCCCCACCTCGCCGAAAGCGGCCGTGCCCGACGGGATGACCTGGTCCCGGTAGCTGCCCGCCACCGCGCACAGAAGCGGCAGGTCCGCCGCCGTCTCGTCGAGCCGGATCCCCCCCGCCACGTTCACGAAGATGTCCTGGTTGTAGAGGGAGAGACCCGCCTTCTTCTCGAGGATCGCGCACAGCAGGATCACCCGGTTGGTGTCCGCCCCGAGCGTCGTCCTCCGGGGCATCGCGAGGAACGACTGGCTGGCCAGCGCCTGGACCTCCACGAGGAGCGGCCTCGTCCCCTCCACCGCCGGGAAGACGATCGTCCCCGACGTCTCCCCGGAGCGTTCCGACAGGAACAGCCCCGACGGGTCCGCCACCTCGGAGAGCCCCGTCGCCCGCATCTCGAACACGCCGATCTCGTTCGTGGACCCGAACCGGTTCTTCACGGCCTTCAAGATCCTGTACGGGTGCCCTTTTTCCCCCTCGAAATAGAGGACGGTGTCGACCAGGTGCTCGAGGACCCGCGGCCCGGCGATCGTCCCTTCCTTGGTGACATGCCCCACGAGGAAGACCGATACGCCCGCCTTCTTTCCGAAGAAGACGAGCCTTCCCGCGCACTCGCGCACCTGCCCGACGGCGCCCGGCGAACCGGGAAGGTCGGAGGTGAACATCGTCTGTATGGAGTCGACGATCAGCGCGAATGGGGACAGCTCGGACGTCGCCTGGATCACCCGTTCCACCGAGGTCTCGGCCAGCAGGAAGATCCCCTCCCCCCGCACGCCGAGCCGGGAGGCCCTGAGCTTCACCTGCGCCTCCGACTCCTCCCCGGAGGCGTAGAGCACCGGCCTGCCCTCGCGGGCAAGGCCGCTTGCCACCTGCAGGAGAACGGTCGATTTGCCGATCCCCGGGTCCCCGCCGATAAGCGTCGCCGAGGAGGGGACCACGCCGCCCCCCATGACGCGGTCGAATTCCCCGATCCCGCACCGGGTGCGCTCCGAGGCGCTCTCCGACACGTCGGCCAGGAGAACCGGCTTCGACGCGGGGAACCCTTCCGAGGCGACGCGGTATTTCGTCTCCGCCGCCGCGACCTCCTCGACGAGGGAGCCCCACTGCCCGCAGTCGGGGCACTTGCCCAGCCACTTCGGGGAAGAAAACCCGCAGGCGGTGCAGGCGTACTCGACCTTTACCTTCGCCACTTCCTCGCCACCTCCCAGGCCACCTCCTCGAAGGATGCCTTCCCGGCCCGGACGATCCTGCGCACGTCGTCGTACTCGGGGACGGGGCGGATCGACCCGTCCGGCAGTTCCGCCTCCTTGACCCTCACCTTGCCGAAGCGCGTATCCACCGTCCCCGACCTCCTTGCGAGCTTCAGCCGGTCGCAGGCGTGATACCGGAGGCCGATGGCGGTGGACAGGGAGAATACCGCCGCGGAGACGATCTCGAGACGCTCCTCCGGGCAGAGGATCCGCAGCACCCAGCCGGGACGGTTCTTCTTCATCATCGCGGGGAGGACGGCGACGTCCAGCGCCCCCGCGGCAAAGGCCCGTTCCATCAGAACCTCGAAGCGCTGGGGGCTCATGTCGTCGATGTTCGCCTCCACCTCGAGCACGCGGTCGTGGCCCGGCGCGTCGGGTACCGTTTCGCCCTCCACCACCCGGAGGATGTTCGCCCTCCCCGGGATCTCCCTGTGCCCCAAGCCGATCCCGACACCCCGGACAACCATCCCGGGGGGCCGCTCGAAGGAGGCCTCGAACGCCCGTAGAAGCGCCGCGCCCGTGGGGGTCACGAGTTCCCCCTCCCCCTCGCCGAACCGCCAAGGGGCGCCCGTCAGAAGCGCGAGGGTCGCCGGGCCGGGAACCGGGATCTTCCCGTGGGACGACCACGCCTCGCCGGACCCGCCGGGAAGCGGGGAGCAGAAGACGCCCGGGGCGCCGAGATGCTCGAAGAGGAAGCAGGCGGAAACGATGTCGACGATGGCGTCGGTCGCCCCCACCTCGTGGAAATGCACCTTCTCCATCGTGGTCCCGTGGACCTTCGCCTCGGCCTCCGCGAGCCGCTCGAAACCGACGATGGCGCGCTCCCGCGTCCCCGCGGGGAGCTTCGCCCGCCGCAGGAGGGAGACGATCTGGGGAAGATGCCTCGTGGACCCTTTCCGTGCGGAGAGCTTTACGCTCACCCGCGTCCCCGCCATCCCCGCGGAGGAGGCCTTTTCGACGGAGAAGGAATAGCCGCGAACGGGGAGACCCCGGAGCGCGCGGCGCAGATCCCTTTCCGCCCCCGTGAGAGCGAGGAGCGCCGCGCACGTCATGTCTCCCGCGATTCCGGAAAAACAGTCGA
>DATEXR010000110.1 GCA_035256765.1 Candidatus Deferrimicrobiaceae bacterium
ACGGCGGGGGGAAGGACCTCGTCTTCCCGCACCATGAAAACGAGATCGCCCAGTCGGAAGGCGTGACGGGCAAACCGTTCGCGCGATACTGGATCCACAACGGATTCGTCAACATCGACAACGAAAAGATGAGCAAGTCGCGCGGGAACTTCTTCACCCTGCATGACGTGCTGGAGAAGGTGAACCCGGACGTGCTCCGGTTCTTCTTCGCCTCGAGCCATTATCGCAGCCCGATCGACTACTCCGAGAGGAGCCTCGACGAAGCGAAGGCGGGGCTTACCCGCCTCTACCGCGCGAAGGAGAAGGCGGAGGCGTGCGCTTCCGCGGGACACGAGGCGTCGTCCGTGCCGGAAGGGGACGATTTCGCCCCGCTCCGGGACGCCTCGGCCCGTTTCGCGGAGGCGATGGACGACGACTTCAACACGGCGGCGGCCCTGGGCCACCTGTTCGACGCCGTGCGTGCGCTGAACCGGCTGGCCCCTGCCGATCCGGCTTCGGAGGGGGAAAAGGCGGGCCGGTTCCTGGCGGGGTACGAGATACTCGAACCGCTGTTCGGCGTGCTGGGGCTGCTAGCGTCCTCGGCGGAGGAGTATTTCCGCGGCGAGGAGCGGCATTATGAGCATGTCTCCGAAGGACCGACGATATCCTTCGGGGGCGGCTCAGCGACGGAATTCAGGCCGGAAAGGCTCTCCGTCGGGGAGATCGAGCGCAGGATCGAGGAACGCAGGGCCGCCCGCGCGCGGAAGGACTTCGCCGAGGCTGACCGGATCCGGAAGGAACTCGACGCGCTGGGTGTCCTCCTCGAGGATTCCAAGGCCGGGACGACGTGGAAGTACAAGACGTAGCATCCGCCGCGTTCGGACGCCCCGTCGCAAGGGCGCCCGGAATCGGCTCCGCAGCCTCGGAGGGGGGCTCCGTTCGGTCTCACTGCGCCCCCGCTCCTTCGGCTTGCTGCGCTCTCCGGCACCCGCGAAACGTCGCGCCCCCCCTAAGAACAGGGACGTTCCTATGAACTCTTCCTTCCCTGCGGAGGGCGCCGTATTTACGCCCCTCGTTCACGGGGGCGTGGGAAACGGCTCCGCTCCCTCGGAGGGGGCCCGCTCGCTTCGTCGCTCGCCTTGCGGTGCACCCGCAAGGCTGCGCTTGACCTTCCTCCCGGGAAGCTCCGCTCGGGACCCCCTCCTGCGTGCGCTCCGCCGCGTAACGCCCCGTTCGGGCGCCTCGCCGGACGGGGCGCATCGACCCTCTTGGGGCACGCCCTCTTCGGCAACGGACCCCTGGAGGCGGGTCTCGCTGCCCCCCCTACTGCGGCTGCTTTGCCGACGACCGGGGACCCGGGGCGATGCGGGGGGTTCCGCAGAGCGGCCTGTGGAGCGAGGAGGGAATTGCGTCGAGCGGAACCGGCAGCGAGCGGGCGAAGGTCGCGAGCGTAGCGGATGCGGAAGCCCCCCGCGAGCCAGGGTCCCCGGTCGCCATATAATGGCGTAGAGGGGGGACGCATTGGAGAAATTGTTCCGTCTGAAGGCGTCGTTCGCCCCTTCGGGGGACCAGCCGGAAGCGATCCGCGGGCTCATCGAGGGGCTTTCCCGGGGGGTGCACCGCCAGGTGCTGCTCGGGGTGACCGGATCCGGCAAGACCTTCACGATGGCCAACGTCATCGCCGGGACGGACCGGCCGGCGTTGATCATCGCCCCGAACAAGACGCTCGCCGCCCAGCTGTTCGCGGAATTCAAGGATCTTTTCCCGGAAAACGCCGTCGAGTACTTCGTCTCCTATTACGACTATTACCAGCCCGAGGCGTACATCCCCCAGACGGACACCTTCATCGAGAAGGACTCGTCGATCAACGAGCAGATCGACAAGATGCGCCACAGCGCCACGCGGTCCGTCATGACCCGGCGGGACGTGATCGTCGTCGCCTCGGTGTCCTGCATCTACGGGCTCGGCTCGCCGGAGTTCTACGGCAGGGCGACGGTGCGCGTCACGCAAGGCGCCCTGTTCCCCCGGAACGACCTGATCCGCCGGCTGGTCGATATCCAATACGAGCGGAACGACATCGATTTCCACCGGGGCACCTTTCGTGTCCGCGGGGACGCGGTGGAGCTGTTCCCCGCCTACGAGGAGGACCGGGTCCTGCGGATCGAGTTCGACGAGGACGCCGTCGACCGGATCCGCTACGTGGACCCCTTGCGGGGGACGCGACTGGTTGACGTCCCGGAGACGGTCATCTTTCCGGCCAGCCACTACGTCACCCCGGAGGATCACCTCGACCGGGCCATCCGGGGAATCGAGGCGGAGCTCGCCGATCAGCTGGCCCGATTCGCGCAGGAGGGGAAGCTCCTCGAGGCGGAACGGTTGCGGCAGCGCGCGACCTACGATTGCGAGATGATCCGCCAGATGGGGTTTTGCAGCGGCATCGAAAACTATTCCCGGCACCTGGACGGCCGGGAGCCCGGCCAGCCGCCCTACACGCTGCTCGATTATTTCCCGCGCGATTTCCTCACGTTCATCGACGAGTCGCACGTCACCGTGCCGCAACTCCACGGAATGTACAACGGCGACTTCTCCCGGAAATCGACGCTCGTCTCGTTCGGGTTCCGTCTCCCTTCCGCCCTCGACAACCGGCCGCTCCGGTTCGAGGAGTTCCACAGCCGGGTGGGGCAGACGATCTTCGTCTCCGCGACGCCGGCCGATTACGAACGGGAGGAGAGCCGCGGCGCCGTGGTGGAGCAGATCATCCGCCCCACCGGACTCGTGGACCCCGAAGTCGAGGTGAGGCCTGCGACCCGGCAGGTGGACGACCTGCTCTCGGAGATCCGGGAGCGGGCCGCGGCGGGGGAGCGGGTCCTGGTGACGACCCTCACCAAGAGGATGGCGGAGGATCTGACCGAGTACTACGAGGGGCAGGGCGTCCGGGTCCAGTATCTCCACTCCGATATCGACACGGTCGAGAGAGTGAACATCATCCGGAATCTCCGCCTCGGGAAGTTCGACGTCCTGATCGGCATCAACCTTCTCCGCGAGGGGCTGGACATCCCCGAGGTGTCCCTCGTGGCGATTTTGGACGCGGACAAGGAGGGATTCCTCCGGTCGACGCGATCCCTCATCCAGACGTTCGGACGGGCATCCAGGAACCTCTCGGGGAAGGTGATCCTGTACGCGGACCGGATGACGGGTTCCATGCGGGACGCCATTTCCGAAACGGAGCGACGCCGGGCGAGGCAGGGTTCGTTCAACCGGGAGCACGGCATCACCCCCGAGACCGTGAGGAAGAACATCGCGGAGCCGATCGGGCGGGCCTGCGAGGGGGACTACGTCACCGTGGTCCCCGGGGAGGAGTGGGATTTTTCTTCCGCCGGGGAACTGGCCCGACATCTCCGGAAGCTGCGAAAGGATATGGAGAAGGCGGCGAAGAAGCTCGACTTCGAACGGGCGGCGGAGATCCGGGACCGCCTGCTCGCTCTCGAGCGCGTGGAGCTGAAGGCGAGGTAGAGGCAGGAGATGGGTCCTCTCTCCGGGTGGAAAACGTTCCCGCGCAGGCCGGGGGTCTACCTGATGGCGGACGCCCGGGGGAAGGTCCTGTACGTCGGGAAGGCCAAGGACCTGCGGGCACGCCTTCACAATTACGCATCGGGTGGCGGGGACGGCCGCCCGCAGATTCCCCACCTGCTCGGCCGGATCGCGTCCGTCCGGTGCATCGTGACCTCCTCGGAAAAGGAGGCCCTTCTCCTCGAGAACTCGCTGATCAAGGAGCACCGACCGCCGTTCAACATCTTCCTGCGGGACGATAAGGAGTACCTCCTCCTGCGGATCGACAGGAAAGAGGAGTTTCCGCGGCCCGAACTGGTCCGGCGGGTGGCAAAGGACGGGGCGATGTACTTCGGCCCGTTCTCCTCCGCCCGCGGCATCCGGGAAACGCTCAGGATCCTCTACCGGTTTTTCCCCCTGTGCTCCTGCTCCCGGAAAAAATTCGCCTCCCGAACGAGGCCGTGCCTCAACTACCAGATGGGGAGATGCGCCGGGGCATGCGCCGGGTTCGTCTCCCGGGAAGAGTACCTGGCCGTCGTCGACAACGCCGCGCGGTTTCTCCGGGGGGATTACCGGGATCTCCTGAAGATCTGGAAAGCGGAGATGACCGGGCTCGCGAAGGAAATGAAGTTCGAGGAGGCGGGGAAGCTGCGCGACCGGATCGCCCTCGTAAAGAATACCCTCGTCCGGCAGCGGGTTGTCCGAACGGTCCCGGGGGACGTGGACGCGGTCGGATGGTTCCGGGAGGGGGACGAGGGTACGGCGGCCCTTCTCCACATCCGGGAGGGTAGGCTCTCGGACGTCCATACCTATCATTTCCGGGTGGCGGGAGAGGAGGGCGACGCGATTTCCTCCTTTCTGCTCCAGCACTACGCCGAGGGCGTCTATTTCCCGGGGGAGATCCTGCTGCCCTCCGGGATTCCGGATCCGAAGCTGGTGGCCGGTCTTCTCTCGGAACGCGCCGGCAACCCGGTCGCCGTCCGGATTCCCGGAAAAGGGGAGAGGGCGCGCCTCGTGGAACTCGCGAACCGGAACGCGGCGGAGGCTCACCGGATGCGGAAGGAGAAGGAGGCGGACTACGAGAGGCTTTCGGAAAGGCTCGCCGCCCTTTGCCGGCTCCCCAAACCCCCGGTGCGGATCGAGGGGTTCGACATCTCGAACATCGGGGGAGCGCATCCTTCCGGCTCGATGGTGACCTTCGTCGGAGGGAAGGGGGTGAAGAAGTGGTACCGGAAGTTCGCGGTGCGCGGGGTCGCAGGTCCGGACGACTTCGCGATGATGGAGGAGGTGGTTCGGAGGCGCTTCGGGCACGACGAGGATTTCGGGGGAATGCCGGACCTGGCGCTGATCGACGGCGGGAAGGGGCAGCTTGCCTCCGCCCTCGCCGCGATGGCCGTCGCCGGGCACGGATCCTTGCCGGTCATCTCGCTCGCCAAGGAGCGCGCCCGGGGCGGACGGACGGTATCCCACGAGAGGATCTTCCTTCCCGGGCGGAAGAACCCGGTGGTCCTCCCCCCGAACGACCCGGTCCTCCTTCTCTTGATGCGGATCCGGGACGAGGCCCACCGGTTCGCCCTCTCCTACCACCGCGCGCGACGGGCGAAGGCATTCACCGGCGGGGGAGCGTCGACGGAAACACCCCGGTAACTCGGGCGGGAACGGGCGTAAGAACAGGGACGTTTCTAAGAACTCTTCCTCCCCTGCTTGGGGCGCCGCATCTGCGCGCCCCGTTACGAGGGCGCCGGGGGCGGCTTCGCCTCCGGGGTCCCCGCTCGCGGTCAGCTCCCGGCTCCCCGGCTGCGTCCAGCGAACGTGCCCATTGGTCCTCTCCCCGGCCATTCCCCTTCCTATGTGGCATGCAAGCCTTGTTACCCTATAAACGGCGGGGCCTCCGCCGGTTCCGCCGGGGCTTCCCGGCCGGGGGATCCCCTGCGGCGGGCGCCGCATCTGCGCGCCCCGACGCGAGGGCGCCCGTGATTGGCTCCGCATCCTCGGAGGGAGCCTCCGTTCGGCCTCACTGCGCTCCCGCTCCTTCGGCTTGCTGCGCTTCCCTGCATCCAATCCGCCGCGAACGCCTCTCGCCCACAGTCCACTTCCCGACTTCCCGGGTCCAGGGGGCGTGAGGGAACGGGGATTGCACCGCCCGCGGCATGGATCATCCGTTCCGGAACCTGGGAACCGTCCTGCTCCTTTGCCTCCCCCTCCTGTTCGGATTCTTCCTCGGTCTGTCCGCGGGACCGTGCTTAGCCGCCGTCACCGCGGGGTTCCTCGTTTTCTGCCTTCTTCTTCTTTCCTTCCGCTGTTCCCCCCTGGCCGTCGCGTTCTCGGTAGCGGCCCTTTGCGGCGTTCTTTCCGCCGGCCGCCTTCCGCTTCTTGACCCGGAGGATATCCGGCCGTTTCTCGGGACGGAGGTCGTCCTTCGCGGGAACGTGCACCAGGTCCGTCCTACCGACGCGGGATGGAGCGGGGTCGTGGAGGAGGCCGAGGTTTCCTTGCCCGACGGGTCCGGTTCGATCCGGGCGGAGAGATTGCTCCTCTCGGTACGGAACCCGGACGCCGCCGTATCCTTACCGGCCGAAGTCCGGGCGACAGGGCGCCTTCACGCGATACGGAGCTTTGGGAATCCCGGGGAGATTCCAAGGGAATGGAACGCGCTCGCGCTTCGCGTCCAGTACCGGTTTTCGGCGGATGCCTCCCGTGCCGTCTTCCTTCCCATGAAAGAAGGAGTCGGGGGGGCCCCGGGCATATTCCACCGCTCCCGGACGCGGACGGAGCGGTGGCTTGCCGTTCACGCCGGCGATTCCGACGGCGCCCTGTTTCTCCGCGCATTGACCACGGGGGAGAGTCCGCAGCCGTCCCATCCCATGGTGCGCCTCCTGCAGCGGACGGGCCTCGCCCACCTGCTCGCGATATCCGGGGTGAACGTGGCCATCTTCTTCTCCATCCACGCGCTCCTGGTGCGGAGCGCCCTCTGGGCATTCCGGCGGCGGCACGGGACTCCGGACCTGAACCGGTCTTCCGCCCTTCTGTCCCTGCCCGTCTGCTGGGGGTATGCGCTGATGGCCGGATCGCCGGTTTCCGCGATCCGTTCCGCGGGGATGCTTACCGTGGTCGTGCTGCTCCGACATCTTCTGGGAGTCCGCGGGGCGGGCGCGGCGTGGACCTTCCTCTTCCTGTCCACGATCGCATGTTCGCCTACGCTGATTTTTTCCCCTTCGTTTCTCCTCTCCTACGGCGCCTCCTTTTTCCTGATCGTCGCGTTCGCGGGGAAGCGTCGGAACGGCACGCGCGTTCCGCATCTTTTCGGGAAAGCGGCCGGGTGGGCGAGAAACGCCGTCGTCGGGGCCGCGATGGCGTTTTTCGGGACACTGCCGGTGTCCGCGGCATTCTTCGAGGGATTTCCGGCGGGTGCGATCCTGTGGAACGTCCTGTTTGCGCCCCTGCTCGGGACCGTCGGAGTGGCCGGGGCGCTGCTCGGGGCGGTGGGGGGGGTCTTCTCGATCGATCTCCTCGGGGGGCCCGTCCGCATCGCCGCCCGGTTCGTAGGAGGCGCTCTCGCGCTCCTTGCGCGGGTTTCCGGGAGCGGGGCCTGGTGGTACCCTCTCCCGCCTTCCGGGATCGCCGCCCCGGTTGTCTGCACCGGGGCGGCCGCCTATTGCTCCCTCTGGCTTCGGAGCCGGGGAAGGGAGCCGTGGCCCGCCGTGGCGGCCGCCGGTGCCGCATTCCTGGTGTGGATCCACGTCCCGTACGCCGCGCTGCCCGACCATCGCCTGACGGTAGCCGCGTTGAATGTCGGGAAAGGGGCGGCCCACCTGGTTTCCTTCCCGGGAGGTGGGCATATGCTTGTCGATTGCGGAAGCGGCCTGCGCGGCGACGTCGGAGAGAACGTCGTCCTCCCCTATCTCCGAAAACGGGGAATCCGCCGGATCGACGTGCTCGTCCTCACCCACCCCCACGAGGACCATTACGGCGGGGCGGCAGCGGTATTGTCGTCGCTGCCCGTGGGGGAGATCTGGATCCCCGAAGGGGTTCCTCCCGCCTCCTTCGGGGAAGCGGTGGGGGAAGACGTCGACAGGGTCCGGTGGAAATCCCGGGGGGACCGGTATGCGTCGGGCGGGGCGGAAGCGATCGTTCGCGGGGCGGAAATGCCTGACGATCCTCGCAAAATCAACGAACGGAGCCTGCTCCTCGAGATTCGTTACAAATCCTTCTCCGTGTGGCTTCCCGGCGACGTGGAGCGGGGTCCCTCCGCGTGGGGAGAAAAACCTTTCGATAAGAAAAAGGAAACACGGGTCGTCTTCCTGCCGCATCACGGTTCGTCCAGGGCGCAGCCGGAAGCATGGATGCGGGCCGCTTCCCCCGCCGCTGTCGTGTCGCAGAATAGCGATTGTCTCCGAAAATGGAATCTGGTACCCTGCGTCCAATCTTTCTTTTTGGAAAATGGGGCTGTTACAATGAGGTCGGACGGCGAATCGATGTTCATCGAACAGGAAAAACGAACCCGCATATGGAAAATCATGCTGCGCCTGTCCCCGGAAGGGTAACCGGAAGCGGACGCATGGATTTTTCCGGTAGATGAAATGGCGAAGCAACGGGTCCTGATCCTCTCCCCCGATCCGAAGAAAGTCGAAAGCGCGTTGCGGGACAAATCCCTGGCCGGGATTCACTTCACCGTACACTCCGATTGGGACAAGGGCGTTTCCGCGCTCTCCAAGGAAAATTTCTCGGTCATCGTCGCCCGGAAATTCCGGAAGACGCAGACTGCGGAGTCGTTCGTCCAGGACGTCCTGTCGCTCGCCCCGAAGACCCCCCTCGTCCTGGTCCTCCCGAAGAAAGGGGGGCCTTCCGTCCTCGGAGGGCTGCGGGGGGGTGCATCCGAGATTATCTTCGAGGAAAACCTGGAACGGGAGCTGCGCCCGACCCTGGAAAAATACCTGTTTCTCGGGCACGGTCTCCTTCGGAAAATATCCCTCGACGAACTGTTCGACTACTGTTTTCCCGTGATCACGACGACCGATATGGATTTGCTCGGCCAGACGGTGATCGAGATGTTCAAAGAGGCGCTCGGGGGGGCTTTCGGGGTCCTGTTTTCCGAGCGGGAGGGGAGGGGTTCCGGCTTCTCGATCCTCGCGTCGGCGGGCTTCCCCGACGATTCGATGGCAGGCGTATTTCTCCTGCGGTTCGGCACGGGAATCGCCAAATTCTCCTTGCCCACACCGGCCGTGTTTCCCGCGGAGCGCGTGGGGGGACTAACCCCGGACGACGAGAAGACGCTCGGGGAGAACCGGACCTTTTTCGCCCTCCGGTTCGACCTTTCGTCCGGCCCGACCCTCTACCTGGTTGTTGCCTTGCGGGGCGTTCCCGGTGGGGAGGTGCTCAACAGTACGCTCCTCAACTTCTTCTACCGCCAGGTCCGGTTCGCGCTCCTCAACGCAGACCGCGGGGCACAGACGCAGAACCTGATCTATATCGACGATCTCACGAAACTGTACAACAGCCGGTACCTCAACGTGGTGCTGGACCGGGAGCTGAAGAGGTCGGAGCGCTACCGCAATTTCTTCTCGGTCCTGTTCATGGACCTGGACTTCTTCAAGCGCGTCAACGACGCGCACGGGCACCTCGTCGGCACGAGAGTGCTGGTGGAGTCCGGCTCCGTGCTCCGCTCCTGCGTTCGCGAGACGGATACCGTGGTCCGGTACGGAGGCGACGAGTTCGTGGTGCTCCTCGTGGAGACGAAAGCCGAGGAGGCGATCCTGGTCGCGGAACGGATGCGGAAGATGATCGAGGAGAAGGCGTTCGGCAGCGAGATGGGGCTGTCGATCCACCTGACGATCTCCATCGGGATCGCGGCCTTTCCCGAACACGCCACAACGAAGCAGCACCTGCTGAACCTTGCCGACCAGGCGATGTACCGAGGGAAGGACTCTACCCGGAACGTGGTGTATCTCTCCGACGCGCAAAAAGTCCCATGACCATTTCTTCCGTGCGGGGGATGAGGGACATCCTTCCCCCGGCATCCGCCAGGTGGGCCGCACTGGAGACGGCATTTCGCGAGTGCGCGACCCGGTTCGGGTACGCCGAGATCCGGACGCCCGTCCTCGAGAAGACCGAGCTCTTCTCCCGCTCGGTCGGGGAAACCTCCGATATCGTCGAAAAGGAGATGTACACCTTCCTGGACCGCTCCGGGGAGAGCCTCACGTTGCGACCGGAGGGGACGGCGCCCGTCGTCCGGGCGCTTCTCGCCCAGCGGGCCGCCCTGGGGGAGTGGCCTGTCCGACTGTTCTATATGGGCCCGATGTTCCGCCACGAAAGGCCCCAGAAGGGACGTCTTCGCCAGTTCCACCAGTTCGGCGCGGAACTGTACGGCACCGATTCGCCGTTTGCGGACGCGGAGATCCTGATCTTCCTGAACAGGTTTCTGAACGAGGTGGGGCTTTCGGGGGTCTCCCTCGAGGTCAACTCGCTGGGGGATCCGGAATGCCGCCCCGGATACCACCGGAACCTGTCTGCCTTCCTGTCCTCCCGGGAGGACCAGTTGTGCGACGACTGCCGCCGGCGGCGCGCACAGAACCCCCTCCGCGTGCTGGACTGCAAGTCCGAAGGGTGCATTCGGGCCACCGCCGGCGCCCCGTCCGTGCTCGAGTCTCTCTGCGACCCCTGCCGTTCGCACTTCGAGTCGGTGGAGGAGGCGCTGCGTGATTCGGGCATCCCCTTCACCCGGAACCCGCGCATGGTCCGCGGCCTGGACTACTATAGCCGGACCACGTTCGAGTTCGTCATTCCCGGCATGGGCGCGCAGAACACGGTTGCCGCGGGGGGCCGCTACGACGGGCTGGCGGCGATGGTGGGGGGGCGGGAGAGGATCTCCGCGATCGGGTTCGCCATCGGGGTCGAACGCCTCCTGATGCTCCTCGGGGAGGAGGAAACCCGGCGCCCCGTCCCGGACGTGTTCCTGGTCACCTCCGGGAGCCGGTTCCTTCCCGAAGCGTTCCGCTGGAAGAGGGATCTGATCGGCAAGGGGATTCCGACGGAGATGGACTACGAGGGGAAAAGGGTCAAGAGCCAGTTTCGTCGTGCGGACAAGTCCGGGGCCCGCATCGTCGTGGTGTTCGGTGAGTCGGAGGCCGAGCGCGGGGCGGTCATCTTTCGGGACATGACGGCGGGGGTGCAGGAGGAACTTCCGAAGGAGGAAGCGATCCGGCGGTTGTTGCGAAGCCGGGACAACAAGGAGGATTGAAGGTGGACGCTTTTCTGCCTGAGCACAAGCGGACGCTGTATTGCGGACAGGTGCGCCCGGACCACATCGGGACAGAGGTCGTCCTGTGCGGCTGGGTCCACCGGCGGAGGGACCACGGAGGACTGGTGTTCGTGGATCTGCGGGACCGGGACGGGATCGTCCAGGTTGTCTTTTCCCCCGATTCCTTCCCGGATGCCCACGCCAAGGCCGACTCCCTCCGGGCCGAGTATGTCCTGTCGGTGCGCGGCACGGTGCGCAGGCGACCGGAGGGGACGGAAAACAGGAACCTGCCCACCGGGGCGATCGAGGTCGTCGCTTCCTCCCTCGCCATCCTCAACGAGTCGAAGCCCATTCCGTTCGCCCTCGAGGACGACACCGACGTCGCGGAAAACGTCCGTCTCAAGTACCGGTACCTCGACCTGCGACGCCCCTCGGTCCAGAAGGCGTTCCTCACGCGTTCCCTTCTCGCCCGTTCCACGCGCGACTACTTCTTCGAGAACGGGTTCATCGAGGTGGAGACGCCCGTCCTTACCAAAAGCACCCCGGAGGGAGCCCGGGACTATCTGGTCCCCTCGCGGGTCTCGCAGGGGATGTTCTACGCCCTCCCTCAATCCCCGCAGCTGTTCAAGCAGATCCTGATGATTTCCGGGTATGATCGCTACGCCCAGGTCGTGAAGTGTTTCCGGGATGAGGATCTCCGGGCCGACCGGCAGCCGGAGTTCACCCAGATCGACGTGGAGATGTCTTTCATCGACCGGGAAGATATCTTCCGGATGATGGAGGGCCTGATGGTTCGGGTATTCCGGGACGTGATCGGCGTCGAGGTGTCGCGACCCATTCCCCGGATGACCTACCGGGAGGCGATGGACCGGTTCGGAGTCGACAAGCCCGACACCCGGTTCGGCCTCGAGATCACCGATTATACCAAGGAGCTTGGGAATACCGGGTTCCGGGTGTTCGCCGATGTCGTCTCCAAGGGAGGGGTGATCCGGGGGATCACCGCGCCGGGGATGGCGGACGCCAGCCGGTCCGAACTGGCGGCTCTGGAGGAGGTCGCGAAGATCGGCGGTGCGCGCGGGCTCTCCTGGTGGAAGGTGACCGAAACGGGCCTCGCGTCGCCGATCGCGAAGCATTTCGGGAACGACCAGGTCGAAGCGCTCCGGGCAAAAAGCGGTGCGAAGCTGGGGGATCTTCTCCTGATCGTGGCGGACGAGTACCTCGTCGCCTGCGACTCCCTCGCGCGTCTCCGGCTGCACATCGGCGAGAAATCCGACCTCATCGACCGGTCCCGCTACGATTTCCTGTGGGTGACCGATTTCCCCCTTTTGGAATGGGACAAGGAGGAGCAGAGGTACAATGCGATGCACCATCCCTTCACGGCGCCGCTGGACGAAGACGTTCCTCTGCTGGACAGCGACCCGGGGAAAGCCCGGGCGAAGGCCTACGACATGGTGCTGAACGGGGCGGAGATCGGGGGCGGGAGCATCCGGATCCACCGGCGGGAGGTGCAGTCGAAGATGTTCGCGTTGCTGAACATCGGACCGGAGGAGGCCAGGATGAAGTTCGGTTTCCTCCTGGAAGCGCTGGAGTACGGGGCGCCCCCCCACGGGGGGATCGCCTTCGGGCTGGACCGGCTCTCGATGATCCTGTCGGGGGCGAAATCGCTGCGGGACGTGATCGCCTTCCCGAAGACCCAGAAAGGTTCCTGTCTCATGACCGACGCCCCCTCGCCGGTCGATCCGAAGCAGCTCCGGGAACTGCACATCCGGGTGACGGTGCCGGAACAGAAATGAGCCGGGGGGCCTTGTCGATATATGAATAGGCGGTAGGGTGTTTCCCAAGGAACTTTTCTACCCGAAATCCGTTGCTGTGCTGGGCGCTTCGCGCAATCCGGGCAAGGTGGGGCACGGCGTGTTCACCAACCTGGCCCAAACGGGGTTCCCGGGGGAGATTTACGGGGTGAACCCGGCGGGGGGGGAGGTCCTCGGGAGATCCTTCTACCGGGACATCGGAGCGATCCCCGGCGGCGTGGATCTCGGGGTGTTCGTGGTTCCCCCCCCCGCGATCATCGAGGCGATTCCCCTCATGGCGGAGAAGGGGATGAAGGCTGCGATCGTGATCTCCGCCGGGTTCAAGGAGATCGGGGGCGAGGGGGCGAATCTCGAGTGTGCACTCCGGGAGGCGCTTTCCGCGGCTTCTGTCCGAGCGGTCGGCCCGAACTGCCTGGGGGTCATCAACACGCACGGGAAATTGAACGCCTCCTTCTCCGCCGGGACCCCGATTCCCGGGTCGATCGCCTTTTTCTCGCAGTCCGGCGCCCTCTGCACCGCCATCCTGGACTGGGCAATCGGCATGGGGATCGGGTTCTCGAAAGTCGTGAGCCTGGGGAACAAGGCGGACATATCGGAACTGGATCTGATGGAGTATCTATCGGACGACCCGGAAACGCGCGTCATCCTCGGGTACGTGGAAAGCATCGACGAGGGTCTACGTTTCCTCCGCACGGCGCGGGAAGTGACCGCGAAAAAACCCGTCATCCTGGTAAAGGCGGGGGCGACCGCGGCGGGTGCTCGGGCCGCCTCCTCCCACACGGGATCCATCGCCGGGTCCGACAAGGCCTACTCGGCCGCCTTCCGCCAGGGGGGGATCCTGCGAGCGGAAACGGTGGAGGAATTGGGCGATCTTGCCCTCGGGTTCGCCTTGCAGCCGACCCCCCCGGTGGACCACCTCCTCATCGTGACGAACGCGGGTGGCCCCGCCATCCTGGCGGCGGACACCGCCGAGAGGATCGGGGTTCCCCTTGCCGAGGTCTCCCCGGATCTGCGGGAGCGGCTTCGGGCGATACTTCCGCCGACGGCGTCCCTCGGCAATCCGGTGGATGTGATCGGGGACGCCCGCGCCGACCGGTACCGGGAGGTCTTCCGGGTGGTCCGGGACGACCCCTCCGCAGGGGCGGTTCTCGTGCTGCTCACCCCGCAGGCGATGACCGAGCCCGAGGAAACGGCGCGGGAGGCGCTCTCCGTCCTGTCGGGCTCGGGAAAGACCGTGCTCGCCTCCTTCCTGGGGGAGAAGTCCGTCCGGGAAGCGAGGACCATCCTCCACAAAGGCGGGATCCCGCAATATCCCGTGCCGGAGCGCGCCGTCCGCGTTCTCCGGGGGATGATCGCCTACCGGCGCATCCGGGAGGCCGGCCCGCCCGGCGCGGAGGAGCCCGGCGGAGAGATCCCGGCGGGGGTCGCGGCAATCCTGTACGACGCCTTGTCCCGGGGAAGGAGAACGCTCGGGGAGGAAGACAGTCGCGGGATACTCGAATCGTACGGATTCCGCTTCCCGCGGCACGCCCTAGCCCGGACGAGCGTCGAGGCGGTGGCCGCCTTCGGGGAAATGGGGGGGGAGGTGGCGTTGAAGATCGTTTCTCCCGCGATTCTCCACAAGACGGAAGTGGGAGGCGTCCGTCTGAACCTCCGTTCCGCGGAGGACGTCGCCCGGGCATTTTTGGAGATCACCTCCTCCGCGCGCAGGATGGCGCCCAGCGCCTGGGTCGCGGGGGTATCCGTGCAGGAGATGGTGACGGGGGGGAGAGAGCTGATCCTGGGAATGACCCGGGATTCCCAATTCGGCCCTCTCCTCATGTTCGGGCTGGGAGGGATTCACGTGGAGATCCTGCAGGATGTCTCCTTCCGCGTGGCGCCCGTCTCCCGGCGGGAGGCCGCGGAGATGGTGCGGGAGATCCGCGCCTACTCGCTTCTCGCCGGATTCCGGGGCGGGGAGTCGGCCGACGAGGAGGCGATCGTCGAGGCGATTTTGCGCCTCTCCCGGCTGTCCCTTGATTTTCCCCAGATCATGGAGCTGGATATCAACCCGGTAATGGCGCTGCCGAAGGGCAGGGGGATCCGGGCGATCGACTGCCGGATGTCCATCGCGGAGGCGTAAGAGATGAAACTGTACATTGCATCCACGTCCGGATACTCGGGGAAAACGCTTCTTGCCCTCGGGCTTTCCCGGGTCTGGTCCGGCGGCGGCGTGTCGGTGGGCTATGTCAAGCCGCTGGGGAAGATCCCGGTGGTCGAAAAGGGGAGGATCGTCGACGGGGACGCCCTCTTCCTCGCGAAGGAGATGGGGCTTCCGGGTCCCCTCGAGGACGTCTGCCCGGTGGTGATCACGCAGGACCTGGTGATGGCCACATACCGCAGGGAGCCGCTTCACCTCCGCGAACGGGTGGGGCGCGCCGTGGAAAAGGCCGATTCCCGCGTCGATATCCTGCTCCTCGGGGGGGCGGCCAACCTTAGCGACGGGTTTTTTCTCGGCCTTTCCCCTCTCGACATCATCTCCTCCCTGGATTGCCGGGTCCTGCTGGTCGACCGGTTCACGGCGGAGGAGTCGATGGACCAGCTGTTGTGGGCGGCCCGCATCCTGGGCGACCGGCTTCTGGGCGTCGTGCTCAATCGGGTGGCGGCTTCCCAGGAGGCGTTCGTCCGGGATGTCGTCCGGCCCTATATCGAGGGAGGAGGAATCCGCTTCTTCGGTGCGATCCCCGCCGATCCCGTGATGGAAAGCGTCAGCGTGGCAGCGCTCGCGGCGGCTCTCCCCGCGCACGTGGAGAGCGGAGGGGATTTTCTCGACAAGATGATCGAGAACTTCTGCGTCGGGGCCATGGACGTGGAAAGCGCTCTCCGGGTCTTCCGGCGGATTCCGCGCAAGGCGGTCGTAACGGGGGGGATGCGCGCCGACATCCAGCAAGCCGCTCTGGAGACGGACACGAGGTGCCTCGTCCTGACGGGGGGAATCCCCCCGAACGAACGGATCCGGCACCGTGCCGAGACGTTGGGGATCCCCGTCCTGGTCACGAAGGAGCACACGATGGCCGCCGTCGAGCGATTCGAGCAGCTGCTCGGGCGCCTTCGGATCCGCGAAAAGGTGAAGATCGACCGGGGGGTTTCTCTCGTCGCGGAAAACGTCGACGTCGGGGGTGTGCTCGCCGCCCTGAAGGAGTAGCGGGGGGCAAGGAAGCAGACGCAGAGCAGGGGCGGCGAAGTCAAGGGTCCCCCCCCTCCCCAATCCTCCGGTTCTTCCTGGTTCTTCCTTGACATCCCCACTCCCTTTGTATACTGTATGCCTGGCTCGGGGGGAGGGATATCCCCCCGAGCCAGTCTCTGCCTATCCCTTATTTCATGTCTACGGAGGAAACAAAGGCGTTGTTCAAGACGTTCGTTCTGCCCAAGCTCCGAGTTCGCGGACGACGTCATCGCGAACAGGTAGGGGCCGACGGCCGCCGCCGGCAGGCGACGAAAAGGATGCCGTAAACCATTCGTAAAACATCGAAGGAGGACCCAGATGAGCCGGAAAAAGATCACCGTGATCGGGGCCGGGAATGTAGGAGCAAGCACCGCACAGCGGCTGGCGGAAAAGGACTTCTGCGACGTGGTGCTGGTCGACATCGTGGAAGGGATGCCGCAGGGGAAGGCGCTCGACCTCATGCAGTCCGGGCCCGTGTACGGATACGACACGTTGGTGACCGGAACCAACGGGTACGACGACACGGCCGGTTCCGACATCATCATCATCACCTCCGGTCTTCCCCGGAAGCCGGGGATGAGCCGCGACGACCTCCTCAAGGTGAACGCAGGGATCGTCAAGGACGTCACCCTCAAGTCGACCGCGAAGTCCCCCAACGCCATGATCATCGTCGTGTCCAATCCGCTCGACGCGATGACCTATGTCGCCCAAAAGCACAGCAAGTTCCCCGCGAACCGGGTGACGGGAATGGCCGGCATTCTCGACTCCGCAAGGTTCCGCACCTTCATCGCGATGGAGCTCCAGGTCTCGGTCAGCGACATCACCGCATTCGTCCTCGGCGGGCACGGCGACACGATGGTTCCTTCCACAAGATATACCACGGTGGCCGGCATCCCGGTCGAGGACCTCATCCCCAAGGCGAAGCTCGACGCCATCGTCGAGCGGACCCGGAAAGGCGGCGGGGAGATCGTGGCGCTCCTCAAGACCGGCTCCGCCTACTACGCCCCATCGGCGGCGACCGTCCAGATGTGCGAATCGATCCTGATGGACAAGAAGATGATCCTTCCCTGCGCGGTTCTTTCGCAGGGAAAGTACGACGGGTGCGACGGCCTCTTCGTTGGCCTCCCGGCGAAACTGGGGGAGAAAGGGATCGAGGAAGTCGTGAAGTTCAAACTGTCTCCGGAAGAGTCCGCCGCGCTGAAAAAGTCGGCCGAGGCGGTCAAGGAACTGTGCGAGGCGGTGGACCGGCTGGGATTTTAAGGCTTCCGCAAGAAACAAGGGGGGGCCCCGGGTCCCCCCTTTCCCTGTTTCACGCGGGAAAGGTGCCCTTCATGTCCGAACCCGAGACGATCGACCCCCTGTTGCCGCGCAATTCCCCGGCCTCGCGGAATTGCCGGCCCGAAGGCTACAGGGGGGTCGCAGACGATTCCGCCGGACGCATTCCCCGCGGAATTCCCGACGTCATCCGCTCCTTTTTTTGCTATAATACGTCCGTTTTGGGTACGGTCTCACCGTCCGCGACTGTCCGGCTTGTATTCGACCCGCGGAAAGAAGCCGCCTCCTGCCGCCCTGGGAAGACGATTCGCGCGGGATCGTTCCGGGTACGGGAAACGAGATCGTTCCGGGGGGTGAGTTGATCGGATATACTTGACGCGAGTGACGCGGATGCCACCCCGGGGGGAGGAGGCATCCGTTTTTCTGTTTTTCCGCATCTCCGGCGGTCCCCAGCAGAAAAAATTTCATTCCGGGAGGAGCCGAAAGGATGAATATCCACGAGTATCAGGCCAAGGCGGTCCTGGCCAAGTACGGCGTGGCCGTTCCCAAGGGGAAGGTGGCGGATATACCGGCGGAGGCGGAAGCCATCGCGAAAGAGTTCGGAACACCCGTCGTCATCAAGGCCCAGATCCACGCGGGAGGCCGGGGGAAGGGCGGCGGTATCAAGCTGGCCAGGACTCCGGAGGAGGCGAGGGAGTACGCCAAGCAGATCATCGGGATGACCTTGGTGACCCACCAGACGGGGCCGCAGGGGAAGAAGGTGAAACGGGTCCTCGTGGAGCAAGCGGGAGCGATCAAGAAGGAGCTGTACCTCGGGATGGTCATCGACCGCGCTGTGTCGCGTGTCGTCATGATGGCGTCCACCGAGGGGGGGATGGAGATCGAGACCGTTGCCGCCCGCACCCCGGAAAAGATCCTCAAGGAGTATATCGATCCTGCGCTGGGAATGATGCCGTACCAGGCGAGAAAGCTCGCGTTCGGATTGTCGATCCCGCCCGAACTGTCCGGCAAGGCGGTCAAGTTCATGATGGCGCTCTACAGCGCCTTCGTCGACACCGACTGCTCCCTGGCCGAGATCAACCCGCTGGTGCTGACCGAGGACGGCGATGTCATCGCGCTCGACGCGAAGATGAATTTCGACGGAAACGGGCTCTTCCGCCACAAGGATATCCAGGCGCTCCGGGACTTCGACGAGGAGGACCCCACGGAGACCGAGGCGTCCAAGTTCGACCTTTCCTATATCAGCCTCGACGGGAATATCGGCTGCATGGTCAACGGGGCGGGGCTTGCGATGGCGACGATGGACATGATCAAGATGAGCGGGGGGTCGCCGGCAAACTTCCTGGACGTCGGTGGGGGCGCAAACGCCGAGCAGGTGACCAACGCCTTCCGTCTCATCCTGTCCGATCCGAAGGTCAAGGCAATCTTGATCAACATCTTCGGCGGCATCATGCGGTGCGACATCATCGCCGAAGGAGTCGTGACGGCCGCCAAGACCCTCGGCCTCAAGGTTCCTCTCGTAGTCCGGCTGGAGGGAACCAACGTGGAGAAGGGGAAGGAGATCCTCGCCGCATCAAAATTGAACATCATTTCGGCTTCGGACATGAAAGATGCGGCGCAAAAAGTCGTGTCCGCCGCCGTCCAGGCGAACTGAGGGGGGACGACGATGAGCATCTGGGTCGACAAGAACACGAAACTTCTGGTGCAGGGGATCACCGGCTCGGTGGGGGCCTTCCACACCAAGCAGATGCTGGAATACGGCACGAAGATCGTCGGCGGCGTCACCCCCGGAAAGGCAGGGTCGAAGATCGAGGGAGTCCCGGTGTTCCATACGGTGGCGGACGCGGTCAAAGCGACGGGAGCCAACGCGACCGTCGTCTACGTCCCCCCCGCCTTCGCCGGGGACGCCATCTGCGAGGCGACAGACGCCGGGATCGACCTGGTCGTCTGCATCACGGAGGGGATTCCCATCCTCGATATGGTGAAGGTGAAGAGGTACATGGAGGGAAAGAAGACACGGCTGATCGGGCCGAACTGCCCTGGCATCATCACGCCGGGGGAGTGCAAGATCGGGATCATGCCGGGATATATCCATAAGCCGGGAACGATCGGCATCGTTTCCCGGTCCGGAACGCTCACGTACGAGGCCGTCCACCAGGTGACCACCCTGGGGATGGGGCAGACCACCTGCATCGGCATCGGAGGAGATCCCGTGAACGGGACGAACTTCATCGACGTCCTCTCTGCCTTCCAGGAGGATCCGAAAACCGAGGCGGTGATCCTGATCGGCGAGATCGGCGGGACGGCCGAGGAGGAGGCGGCGGCCTTCGTCAAGTCGAAGATGACCAAGCCCGTCGTTGGATTCGTGGCGGGCCAGACGGCACCCAAGGGGAAGAGGATGGGGCACGCGGGCGCCATCATCTCCGGTGGGAAAGGGACCGCGGCGGAAAAGATCGAGGCGTTCCGGGCGGTGGGAATATCGGTATCCGAGGCGCCCTCGGATCTGGGGATCACGCTGTTGAGACGGCTCGGCAAGAAAGTCCACTAGGAGGGAGAGAATGGCGGTGACGGCCCAGGGAAAAGAAACGGCGGTGGAGAAGATCGAGGCGACGGAAAACGAGAAGGTGAAGATCAGCATCATCCCGCGCTTTTGCAAGGGGTGCGAGATCTGCGTCAAGCTCTGCCCCACGAAGGTGCTGGGCATGGAGATGTTCCTGGTGAAGGTGGTCGACATCGACGCGTGCAATTCCTGCATGTTATGCGAGCTGCGGTGCCCCGACTTTGCCATCTTCATCGACAAGAAAACAATCGACAAGAAAAGTACGGAAATACAAGAAATCCCAAAAGGAGAATAACGGTGAGCACGTTAAAACTGCTTCAGGGCAACGAGGCGTGCGCGGAAGGGGCGCTCTACGCGGGGTGCACCTTCTTCGCCGGGTACCCGATCACCCCAGCCACGGAGGTGGCGGAGTATCTGGCGCGAAGGCTCCCGCTGATCGGTGGGGTCATTCTCCAGATGGAAGACGAAATCGCTTCCATGGGGGCGATCATCGGGGCGTCCCTCGCGGGGAAGAAGTCGATGACGGCCACCTCCGGCCCGGGGTTTTCGCTCAAGCAGGAAAACATCGGGTTCGGGATGCTTTGCGAGGTGCCGTGCGTGATCGTCGACGTGATGCGCGGCGGGCCGTCGACCGGGGTTCCGACCGGCCCCAGCCAGAGCGACATCATGCAGTGCAAGTGGGGGACGCACGGCGACCACCCGGTCATCTGCCTCACCCCGGCGTACGTCCAGGAGATATTCTCCGAGACCGTACGCGCGTTCAACCTATCGGAGAGGTACCGGACCCCCGTGATCGTCGCCTACGACGAGGTCATCGGGCACATGCGGGAAAAGATCGAGATCCCCGAGAAAGACGTCCTTCCGTTGGAGAACCGCCGCCGGCCGACCTGCCCCCCCTCCGAATACAAACCGTTCGACGAGACCAAGGGGGACGTCCCGCCGATGGCCGACTTCTTCAGCGGGTACCGGCAGCACATCACCGGCCTGAACCACGCCTCCGACGGGTTCCCGGTGAACGCCAGCCCCCGGATCCATACGGACGAGCAGCGCCTCATCCGGAAGGTCGAGGGGAACAGGAAAGACATCATCCGGTACGAGACCGTCATGCTCGACGACGCCGAGGTGGCCATCTTCGCCTACGGCGTCTCCGGGCGTTCCGGGAAGAACGCTGTGGAGATGGCGCGCGCCGAGGGAATCAAGGCGGGGCTCTTCCGGCCTCTCACCATCTGGCCGTTCCCGGAAGAGGATGTGGCGGCGCTCGCCTCCCGAGTCAAGGCGATCATCGTTCCGGAGCTGTCGCTAGGACAGATCATTTTTGAGGTGGAGCGGTGCGCGAAGGGGCGCTGCAAGGTGGAGGGGATCTACCGCGTAGACGGCGACCCGATCACCCCCGCCCAGATCCTGGAAAAGATAAAGGAGGTACGGTAATGGCCTTCGACTACGATCAATTCATCCGCTCCGGGAAGCTGCCGCACATCTGGTGCCCCGGATGCACCTACGGGATCGTTTTCAAGTCGCTTCTCCGGGCCGTCGACTCGCTGAAGATCCCCAAGGACGACATCGCGCTCGTCTCCGGGATCGGGTGCGCATCGCGGCTTCCGGGGTACGTGGACTGG
>DATEXR010000111.1 GCA_035256765.1 Candidatus Deferrimicrobiaceae bacterium
CTAACAGTTTAATATCCGGGAATCATGATAGGCGAAAAAAGCGGATTCGTTAGAGTCTTGTTATCGTGGAATCCAGATAGTCTTGGCACGCGATTTGTTTCCCCTTTCGTGTCAGTTCGCCGGAGGGGAAGCATATGGAACCGAGGGGCACCGCGGGCGAGAACATTCCCTGGCCGATATTCCTGGAGGCGTTGAAGCGCGAGAAGGTGCCTCAAGATCGAACACGGTGGTACGTTGGGTGGGTCGAACGTTTCCGGGCCTTCCAGAAGAACCGCCCCCTGGCGGGGAGAGGGCCGGAGGATGCCGAAGCGTTCCTTCGCGGCCTTTCGGATCGTCCGGGCGTCCAACTCTGGCAGGTACGGCAGGCGGCCCACGCCCTGAGGGTTTTCTATCGGTCCGTCCTGGGGGCGGAATGGGCGGGGCCTTGGGAGGCACCCGCGGCCCGGGCGGCTTCCCCTTCGGGGTCTGCACACACCGCGGTCGGACCGGCTCCCCTCCCGGGCCCGCATTCTCCCGGCGCGGATCCTTCGGACGGGGAGGACAGCGGGGAAATGAAGAACGGGCTCTCTTTTTGGCCCGAACGGCTTCGGTCCGTGATGCGAACCGGCAATTATTCCTTTAGCACGGAGCGGGCCTACTCTGCCTGGGTCGTTCGATTTCTGTCGTTCTGCGCGGCACGCTTTTCGGAGCCCGGGGCGGGGAGCGTGCACGCCTTTCTGGAGCACCTCGCCCTGGCGCGCAACGTGTCCGCGGCCACCCAGGGACAGGCCCTCAACGCCCTGGTCTTCTTCTTCCAGCACGTGCTGGGCCACCCCCTCGGCACCATCCCCGACTTTCCCCGCGCCCGGGGGCGTCGCCGGCTGCCCACGGTCCTCTCCCGCGAGGAGGTTGCGCGTCTCCTCTCCCGGCTTTCCGGGGTTCACGCCCTCATGGCCGGCCTCCTGTACGGGTCGGGCCTGCGCCTCATGGAGTGCCTGCGCCTGCGCGTGAAGGACCTTGACTTCGACCGCCGGCAGGTCCTCGTGCGGGAAGGCAAAGGCGGGAAGGACCGCGTGACGGTCCTCCCCGAGCGTTTCCGCGAGCCCCTTCGGAAACATCTGGCCGACGTCCGGGCCCGCGACGAACAGGACCGGGATCGCGGCTTCGGGGAAGTCCACCTTCCACCCGCCCTCGAGCGCAAGTATCCCGGCGCCCCGCGCGACTGGGCCTGGCAGTGGGTTTTCCCCGCCGGACGGCTCTCGGTGGACCCGCGCAGCGGCAAGGTGCGCCGGTACCACGTGCACGAGAGCGCCCTCCAGAAGGCGGTCAAGAAGGCCGCGCGCGACGCGGGGATCGCCAAGCGCGTCACCTGCCATACGCTTCGACACTCCTTCGCCACGCACCTTCTGGAGTCCGGGTACGACATCCGAACCGTTCAGGAGATGCTGGGCCATTCCGACGTCTCCACCACCATGATCTACACCCACGTGCTGAACCGGCCGGGCCTCGCGGTGAAAAGCCCTGCGGACGCGGTATGACCGGTGCGCACGGTGTCATCGGTAACGGGAGAGAAACGGGATGGGGAGGTACGTTTTCCGGTGCGGTCCGGAAGGGGAATCGATCTCTTTCGGCCGGTCTCATGCCCGAGCCCGATGCCTTTCCGGGGTATGCCGCGGATGCCCCCGCCCGGTCGGCTTACTCCCCTGCCCGGCCGCACACCCGATCCCGCCGGAGTTTTCGACCCGGCGCCAGGATACCGCGACGTGCCGGATGAAACCACCCCAGGCTCCGGGGGGAGATCAACCTTGTCGTCACCTGAAGCGCACGACCGGCGTCGGAATGCGCGGCCCGGCGAACCGACCCGTCAGATATCCAGCGAGGACACCTCCAGGGCGTTCTTCTCGATGAAATCCCTCCGCGGCTCCACCTGGTCGCCCATCAGTTTCGTGAAGATCTCGTCGGCGTCGGTCTCGTCGCCGATCTCCACCCGGAGCAGGTCGCGCTTCTCCGGGTCC
>DATEXR010000112.1 GCA_035256765.1 Candidatus Deferrimicrobiaceae bacterium
GCTCCCCCCGGTCCCCTCCCCTCCAGACCGGACCGACGGTGTGGATCACATACCGGGCGGGAAGCCGCCCACCGGTCGTCACCACCGCCTCGCCGGGCGGACACTCCCCCTGGCTCGCCCGGATCGCCTTGCACTCGGCAAGGATTGCCGGCCCGCCGGCGCGGTGGATCGCGCCGTCCACCCCGCCCCCTCCCAGTAGCGTTGGGTTGGCGGCATTCACGATGGCGTCCGTCACTTCCCTGGTGATATCTCCCTGGATCAGCTGGATCTTGCCGTACCGGAAATCCCGCTCCATCTCTTTTCCTCCCGGCGGTGTTATGATTTTTCATGATAATTCCTGCCCGGCCTTGGGGAGGGAGAGATAATTCGTGTTGCTTCTGGAAAAGATCGCGGAGAAGAAGATTCGCGAGGCGATCGAGCGGGGGGAGTTCGCAAACCTTCCGGGGGCAGGAAAGCCTCTCCGGCTCGAAGACGACTCGATGATTCCCGAGGACCTTCGCGTCGCCTACAAGATCCTCAAGAACGCCGGGTGCATCCCTCCCGAACTGGAGTTGCGCAGGGAGATCATCACCCTCCGCGACCTGCTGCGGTCCATCGAGGACGAGGATGGGAAACGAGAGAGGATCCGAGAACTTAACTACAAACTCCTGAAGCTCAACATAATAGCAAAGCGCACGGTGAACCTCGACGATTTCCCTGAGTACAAAGACCGGATTCACAAGAAATTGGCCGGTCGGGAAACGGGGTGAGGTTCCCTCCCCCGGCGTCCCTTTCCCCCATCATTTCTCTCGCGGAATCCCGGAAACGGTAGAATCGTGGGCAAGGGGAGGCCCTATCGCATGGTCCCGGCGGAAACGATCCCCGTCCCGAAAACGGTATCCCTCAGGTTACGGGAAGCCCTGCGCAGTCGAAAGGACCTGTGGCGTTTCGTCTCGGAATTCTGCCGCGCCGCGGAAGGCGCCGGCGGATCCCCCTATCTCGTAGGGGGAATCGTCCGCGATCTCCTCGAGGGGCGGCCGGGCAAGGACATCGACCTGATGGTCACCGGGATCGGGTTCGAAACGCTGGGGAAGATCGTCCGGTCCCTTCCCCCGAAGAAGCTCGGGATCCGGCGGGTCATCGCGTCGGGGAAGCAGTTCGCCGTATACAAGGTATCGACCTCCTGGTCGAGGGAGGATATCGACGTGGCTCTCGCGCGACCTGCGCTTTCCACCGGGCCGGGGCACCGCCAGTTCGCGATCCGCACCGACGGAGTTAACGCCCGGGACGACGCGGGCCGGCGCGACTTCACGATCAACAGCCTGATGGTTTCGCTCCGAACATCGGGGAAAAGGGTGACGGCGGAGGTGATCGACTTCTTCGGGGGGATGGAAGACCTTCGACGCAAGCGGATCCGGGGCGTGGGAAATCCGCAGGACCGGATCCGGGAAGATCCCCTGCGGATGCTGCGGGCGATCCGTCAGAAAAACGAGCGGCCCGGCTACGTGATCGAGAAGAGGACCTGGCAGGCGATTCGCCGGGAGGCAAAGGAACGGATCGGGACGATTTCCGGCGAGCGTATCGTCGGCGAACTGGCGAAATCCCTGACGGCAAATCCGACGGGGACGGTATCGGACCTGTACCGCGCGGGGATCCTGCCGATCCTGATTCCCGAGATCCCGAACTGGGGTTCCGGTCCCCTCTCCCGCATGAAGAAGCGGTACGCCCTGCTCGAACGCACCCTCGACCGACCGCTGCCGGAGACACTGCTGTTCGCCAACCTCCTGGTGGACGCCGCCGGGGACGAGTTGCGTCAACGTTTCCGGGAAGGGAAACGGGAATCCCCGGGCCGGAAGGGACGGCAAGGGATTCCCGCAGGGCTTCTCGGGAGAAACGCTTTCCGCCTGCCCCGCACGAACGCCCTCGCCCGACGGCTCCATATCCCCGGCGTCCGGAAAGTGGTCCGGATGGTCGAGGACCTGTTCCGCCTATCGCATTACCGGATGCTGCGCAACCCGCATGCCCAGATCGAGAGGTTTTTTTCCCGGTGGGAGAACCCGGACCTGCTGCACGCCCTCTACGCGGCCGCCCACAAGGCGGCGGACCGCAGGAAAGAGGACTTCCGCCCGATCCTTGCGAAAGCGGCGAGGCGCAAGTCCCTTCTCTCCGGCGACGACGTCCTGGCTCTGGGAGTCCCGGCGGGGCCGCAGGTGGAATCGATCCTGGAACAGGTCCGGGAGGCGACGATTACCGGCGCGGTTTCCGATAGGGAAGAAGCCGGAAGGCTGGTCGCCTTCCTCTCCGGGGACGAAAGGCTCTCCACCCTTCTTCACCGGGGAAAAAGATCGAGAAGAAGGGTGAGCAAAAGCCCCGCCAGGGCAAGATAGAGGACGAATTCGTTCGGGACGAGATGGCGGAACTCGGTGATCTCTTCGAACATCAGGAAGCTGACCAGTAGTGGACCGGCTTGAAGGATCATTGATCGGCCCTCCCGGGGCGCCCCCCTTTTTGCCTGAGAACGTAACGCCCCCTCTTGGGGCGGAGTTCGCCCGCTTCTCCCTTTTTTCATTATATCCCTTTCCGGAATCCTCCGGGAGGGGTACCCCGCTCCCGGCACCGGGAGTAAAATGGAAATGAAGAAAGGGGAGAAGATCCCTATCGTTGGCCCCGGCATCTTACCGCAAGGGACTTTGGTCCCGCAGAGGAAGGAGGGCAAAGATGAGAATCCGGAATAACGCCTTTCCGCTTGCGGTGTCCTTGGTGCTGGTGGTTTCGCTGTTCGGAGGGTGCGCCCGGAATAAGCAGGCGCTGCGTGCGGAGGAATCCGGCGTGGCCGTCCGGCTGCCTCCTCTGGAAGCCATGGATGTTCGCCTCCGATCGGAAAGGCCGGAAACGCCCCCGAAGCTGCCCCTCTCCCTGGCGGATGAGACGAGGGACCGCTGGCTCACGCTGTTCGAGGTAACGTTCAGCCCCGTAGCCGCGGGAAACCTCCCCGAAAAAGGGCCGCCGAAGGAGTAGGGAACACCGATACCGGTAACGGAGTCGGCCCCCGCGGCGCGCCGGGGTCACCGGACGGATCTGCCCCCGCGGCCGCCCCCGGTACCGAAATCGTATCCGCCTCGGCCGACGTCCCGAACGGCATCACCCCGGGTTCCCCCGGATCTCTCCCGGGAGGGGGAACGGTTTTCCATCGAGCGTTCCACGGTGGGAACGCCTCCCGGAACCGACCTGCCTCCTGCTCCGGGTCCCAGGGCGCGTCCGGCATCGGGCGTCGTTCTCCCCGGAAGCGCCGGCGCCCTCTCCCGGATTCGCGGAGAGGACTCCCTTACGCCTCTCAGAGGCGCCACCTGACCGGGGGAGGATCCCCGCTCCCGGACGCGATTCCCGTACCGCTCCGATCGGGCCGGCTCCCTTACCCCCTGCATTCGGGATTCCGATCGACTTTGCGGTCTGGCTGACGGAGGCGATTCCCGCTGCAACCTCTCCGGCCGCGCCGGGCGCTCTTGCGCCGGGCGTTCCGTTCCCCGGATGCTCTCCTGGGGTCGCTCGCCCCTTCCGGGTCGGGACCGGTCGATCCCCTGTTCCCTTCGCGCCGGACCTGTTCTTGACCCGCTCTGCATCCTCACCCCTCCTTCCCCGCGAGGGGTCGTGCTCCGCGTCCGAACCGCTTCACGGCTCTCTCTCCGGACGGCGGTCCAGTCGCGCCACTCGCCCGCACTGCTCCCTCCCCGCCGCACGTAGACGGTCCCGCGCGAAAGCGGGCGTTCCCACGAGGAAAGCCGGGAGTCGGAACGGGTGAATGCGATGCGTCCCCTCCGCTCGCCGGGTCGAAGCGGAACCCACCGCACACGGCTGCCGTCCCGGACGAAACGGACGTTCGCGGGGTAATAATACGCGCGAGAATGATAATAGGGGTAGTGATAGTTCCCGAACGCAAAGGATAAGGAGACGAACGAATGGAACGGATACCAGACCCAGCCGAAGACCGCGTCGGTGTACCAGTACCCGTAATGGTAGGGATACCACCCCCACGGCTCGTAGGAGATCCAGGTCCACCCGTACGGGGAGACCCAGCCCCATCTCCCGTAATAATACGGGGACCACCCCGGGGACACCCTCGGACGCCACACATACCCGTATTCCTGCGAATTCACCCATTCCCCGTAATCCCGGAGTTCGTATGCCGCCGCCGGGGGAACGCCGGTCTGTTTCTCGGTGTCCGAGAGAGGGGGGGGCTCCTCGTAGGAGTCGCGTTCTTCGCCGGCATAGCGACTGATCCGCACCTCTTCCCCGATCAACGCCTGCTCCCCCGCCCGGACCGGTAACTCACCCTCGTTCCTGCTGATGGTCCCTTGGCCCTTGCGGACGATCAATGTCGTCTCACCGGTTTCCGAGGCGGTCATCCAATATCGGCCGGGGACGGCAAACTCCGCCTTCCCTCCCCCCGGGATCATGACGCGGACGGGGGCAAAATCGGTTTCAGGCAGGGAGAACCGGATCTCCCCGGACCGGAGCCGGAATGCCGTGGCATCGTCTTCCACACCACGGACGGACAGCTCGGTGCCGGCGGTAAGGAGGACGAATTGCCCCCCGTGGAACTGCAACTCCGCCTCGGATCCGTCCGGGATGCTGATCAACGACCTGGCGGGCACGGGGCTGTTGGTGGGAAACTCTTCCCAGTCCCCGGAGTCCGGGGTTCGCACCCATGCGGTTCCCTCGAAAATCTTCAGACGGGTGACGGAATACGCCGGAACACCCTCGTATTCGTCCTCTTCCACCGCATGTCCCGGAATGGCGGACAGGGCCAGGGAAATCGCCACAATCCCGACCATCCTCATCCATCTCATCGCATCCTCTCCCTTCCCTCGATGTCGCCACGCCGTCGCACAACACTGCCACTCCTCCCGGTTGAGCGGCTTGGCGATGACCCGCGCTGTTTTGTGAATCCGGCAGTGCCAAGTCCACTCCAACCGGGTTACTAGTTAGACGCCGCCGGCCGCCAAGAATATTCACCCCTTCGCCCCGTTCCTTCCCGCAGTCACGTTGGCGGATTCCCCTATTATTATGTAGAAACCCCGCAGGAACAGGAAAGTTCCTCCATTCCTCCGCTCCCACGCTCCCATCCGCGGGGAGGGTTGCTATACTGATCCCCTCGATTTTCCGACGGGAGGGACCTTGTACCGGCTGACCGACCGGAACCGCGCGATCGGTGAAATGTTTTCCTCGATCGCGCCGAGGTACGACTTCCTGAACCGGTTCCTTTCCCTGGGAACGGACCGCCGCTGGCGCCGGGAGGCCGTGGCCCGCATCGAACCCGAAACCGGGGGGGTCCACCTGGACGTGGCGACCGGCACCGCCGACATCGCCCTGGAGATCTTCCGTCAGAAGGGGAAAAACGCGTTCGTGGCGGGCGTGGACATCTCGGCGGGCATGATGCGGATCGGCCGGGAGAAGGGGGCCCGCGCGGGGCTTGGCGGCAGGCTGGCCTTTGTGCAGGCACCCGGCGAGGCGCTCCCCTTCCGGGACGAGTCGTTCGATTCCGCCTCCATAGCGTTCGGGATCCGGAACGTGGGCGACCGGGAGCTCGGGATGCTGGAGATGTGCAGGGTGGTCAAACCGGGCGGTCGCGTCGTGGTCCTGGAATTCTCGCAGCCGGAAACCGCTTTCTTCGGAATCCTTTATCGCTTCTACTTCACTCGGGTGCTCCCAAGGCTGGGGGGGCTTTTCTCCCGGCGGAGCGCATACTCCTATCTCCCCGACTCGGTCCGGGAATTTCCCCCGCCCCCGGAATTCGCGGAGATGATGCGAAACGCAGGGTGCGATCCCGTAACCTTTCGGCCGCTGACCCGCGGCATCGTGACCCTCTACGTCGGAGTCAAGCG